>DOIS01000065.1:5797-7615 GCA_003511785.1 Paracoccaceae bacterium | reverse complement strand
GAGCTGGGGCTGATGATCGGGGCCAACCGGGAGTACATCCTCGACGCCTGGTGGCCGGCGACCTTCCCCGGCCTTGCCATCTTCTTCACCGTCTTCGCCGTGTCGCTGATCGGCGACGGGCTGAACGATGCCTTCAATCCGAAGCTGAGGGAAAGATGAGCGGGCTTCTGGAAATCGAGGATCTGCGGGTCACCTTCCGCACCCGCTATGGCGAGGTGACGGCACTGGACTCGGTGTCGCTGTATGTCGAGCCGGGCGAGACGCTCGGCGTCGTCGGCGAATCGGGCTGTGGCAAGTCGATCACCGCGCTATCGGTGATGGGACTGATCCCCCATCCGCCAGGCCGGATCGCCGGGGGCGCGATCCGGCTGTCGGGCGAGGACCTGGCCGGCGCCAACCCGGCAAGGCTGCGCAGCCTGCGTGGTGCCGATGTGGCGATGATCTTCCAGGAGCCGATGACCTCGCTCAACCCGGTCTTCACCGTGGGCGACCAGATCGCCGAGGCGATCATGCTGCACCAGAAGGTCAGTGCGGATCAGGCGTTCAAGGATGCCGTCGCGCTGCTCGACCGGGTGGGCATCCCAAGCCCGGACAAGCGCGCGCGGGATTATCCGCACCAGCTCTCGGGGGGGATGCGCCAGCGGGTGATGATCGCCATGGCGGTTTCCTGCCGGCCCAAGGTTCTGATCGCGGACGAGCCGACCACGGCGCTGGACGTAACCGTGCAGGCGCAGATCTTCGATCTGCTGAACGAGATCCAGCGCGATTTCGGGGCTGCGATCATCCTGATCACCCATGACATGGGCGCGATCAGCGAAATGGCCGACCGCGTGGCGGTCATGTATGCCGGCCGGGTGATCGAGCAGGCCAGCGCCGACGACGTGCTGGATCATCCGCAGCACCCCTATACCAAGGGATTGATCGACTGCATTCCCGCGCTGGGCAAGGCAGATGACGACCTGCGCGAGATCCCGGGCGTGGTGCCGCCCTTGCACCTGCTGGGCGCGGGCTGTGCCTTTGCCGACCGTTGCCCGCATCGCTTCGACCGCTGCGACCGGGAGAAGTCCTTCTTCGGACAGCACGGGCATCACGCGGTCGCCTGCCACGCGGTCGAGGAGGGGCGGATATGAGCACGCTTCTGGATGTGCGCGACCTGACCGTGCGGTTTGCCTTGCCGAAACCGGCGATCTTCGCCGAGCGTCCTTATCTGGAGGCAGTGCGCAAGGTGTCCTTCCGTCTCGAGGCGGGGCACGCGCTGGGCATCGTGGGCGAAAGCGGGTCGGGCAAGACGACCACGGCCATGGCGGCGATCCGGCTGACCCCAGCTGCGGGCGGCGAGGTGATGTTCGAGGGGCAGGATCTCTTGTGTCTGGACGACGAGGCGATGCGTCAGCGCCGCCGTGACGTGCAACTGATCTTCCAGGACCCCTACTCCTCGCTCAACCCCCGGGCGCGCGTGGCGGACATCGTGCGCGAACCGCTCGACCTGATGGAGATCGGCACGCCGGATGAACGCATGGCGCGGGTGCGCGAGCTGTTCACCCTGGTCGGGCTGCGCCCCGATCAGCTCAACCTCTTCCCGCACCAGTTCTCCGGCGGACAAAGGCAACGGATTTCCATCGCGCGGGCGCTGACCACCAACCCCAGGCTGTTGGTCTGCGATGAGCCGGTGAGCGCGCTGGACGTGGCGATCCAGGCGCAGATCCTGAACCTGCTGGCCAGGCTCAAGAGCGAGTTGAGGCTGAGTTACTTGTTCATCAGTCACGATCTGGGGGTGGTCCGTCATGTCTGCGACGACGTGGCGGTGATGTATCTGGG
>DOIS01000065.1:476-5437 GCA_003511785.1 Paracoccaceae bacterium | reverse complement strand
GATGTATCTGGGCCGAATCGTCGAGATCGGCCCGCGCGATGCGTTGTTCGATGCGCCGCAACACCCCTACACGCAGGCGCTCTTGTCGGCTGCGCCGTCCCTGGCGCGGCGCAAGTCAAAGGGATACGTGCGGCCGCTCAAGGTCTCGGGCGATCCGCCCAGCCCGATCAACCCGCCGCCCGGCTGCGCCTTCGCCGACCGCTGCCCAAAGGTGCAGGATGTGTGCCGCAGGGACATGCCCGAGCTGTTGTCGCGCGGCGGGACCGAGGTCGCCTGCCACTTCCCCGGCCCTGACCGGCGCGGTCTGAAACGAAAAGGGCGCGGCCCCGAAAGACCGCGCCCGGTTGGCCCTCGAACGAGGCGAAGTTACTCCCAGCCGACCTCGTTGAAGATCTTCTGGGCCAGCGGCACGTTCTCGGCCACGGCTGCCAGATCGACATCGTCGGCTTTGAACTCGCCCAGCTTGGCGACGGATTCCGACTTCTCGATGCCCTCGACCACCGGGAACTCGTCATTGCCGGCCGAGAAATAGACCTGGGCCTGGTCGCTGGCGAGATACTCCAGGAACTTGACCGCGTTCTCGCGGTTCGGGGCATGGGCCGCGACACCGCCGCCCGACACGTTCATGTGCGCGCCCTCGGCGTCCTGCGCGGGGAACACCCAGCCGATCATATCCACCTGATCGGACAGGCCGCTGACGTCCTTGCGCAGGGCGCGGGCGAAGTAGTAGCTGTTGGCCACCGAGATGTCGCACTCGCCCGATACGATGCCGCGCAGCTGGTCGGTGTCACCGCCCTGGGGTGCGCGCGCGAAGTTGTTGACCATGCCCTGGGCCCAGTCGCGCGCGACTTCTTCACCATGGTTCTCGATGATCGCCGAGAGCAGCGTTTGCGAGTAGACGTTGCTTGAGGAGCGATGGCAGACCATGCCCTCGTATTGCGGGTCGGCCAGTTCGAGATAGGTCTGCGGCGGGGTCTCGACGTCGTTCTTGTCGTAGAAGATGATGCGCGCGCGCTGCGAGAAGCCGAACCACTGGTTGTCGGTGTCCTGAAGGTTCGCCGGGATACGCTCTTCGAGCGTGTCGCTTTCGACGCTTTGCAGAAGGCCTGCATCTTTTGCCCGTGCCAGGCGCGAGGCGTCCACGGTCAGGAGAATATCGGCGGGCGAGTTGCGGCCCTCGGCTTCCATCCGGGCGATCAGCTCGTCGGCCTTGCCCTCGATCCGGTTGATGGTGATGCCGGTGGCCTTTTCGAAATCGGAATAAAGGCGCTCGTCGGTGTCGTAATGGCGCGACGAGTAGAGGTTCAGCTCTCCGTCGGCCAAGGCCGGCACGGCAATCAGCGCAGCCAGCGCGGCGGTGAGGAAGGTCGAAGATTTCATGTCGTGTTCCCTTGGTTTTAGGATCGTCTATTTCTGACAATAATGCTCAATTACCTGATTCTGACCTGTATGCAAAGGAATTTCGACAAAAACGCTTGGTGCGAACTTCGCCTTTGGAAAACACGAAAAAACCGCGCCCGATGGGCGCGGTTTCGTTTGTCTCTTGCCTGCTGGCGTTCGGGTATCAGCCCTGACGGGCTTTGAACCGGCGCTGCGTCTTGTTGATCACATAGACGCGGCCTTTGCGACGCACGACCCGGCAGTCGCGATGCCGGTTCTTCAGCGAGCGGAGCGAGTTCTTGACCTTCATGGTCTGTCTCCTGTTCCTGCGGCGCGGGCCAGCGCCTTACTACGGGTGCCCGGACGCGCCGGGCAGTTAATTCATGGTGGGCGGTACTGGGATCGAACCAGTGACCCCTACGATGTCAACGTAGTGCTCTACCGCTGAGCTAACCGCCCATGAATACCGTGCGTTCGACCTGCCCCAACGAAATGGGGCGCGGTGTTCCCGCGCCGGTAGCGGGGTCTATAAAAGGACTCACAATCGGGATCAAGGACTTTCGGCAAAGTCTTTTTCGTGTCATTCTCGGTCGGGAATCCCCCGCCCTTGGAGGCTTGATGTCCGACATTGCCTATCGTCTCGACCGTCCGGCGCGTCTTGACTCATGCGTCGTCTTCGCCTCGCCCCACAGCGGCAGCGAATACGCACCTCAGTTCCTGGCGCAGACCGTGCTGGATGGACGCGCGATTCGCAGCTCCGAGGATGCCTTCGTCGATCGGTTGTTCGACATGGCGCCGGTTTTCGGCGCGCCCTTTCTGAAGGCAAGGGCGCCGCGGGCCTATATCGACCTGAACCGAAGCCCGGACGAACTCGACCCGGCGCTGATCCTGGGGGCGCGCAAGCAGGGGCACAACCCCCGGGTGGCCTCGGGATTGGGCGTCGTGCCGCGCGTGGTGGCAGGCGGGCGCGCGATCTATCGCGGAAAGCTGACCATGGAGGAGGCCCATCGCCGGATCGAACGGTGCTGGCGGCCCTATCACGCGCAGCTTCAGGCGCTGCTGCTCGAGGCGATTTCGGCGCATGGGACGGCGATCCTCGTCGATTGCCACTCCATGCCCCGCGAGGCGGTCGAAGGGGTGAACCGGGGTCGCGGCCGTCGGGCCGACATCGTTCTGGGAGATCGGTTCGGCGCGGCCGCCGGATCGGAGGTGGTGGACCGGATCGAGGCGGCCTTTGCTGCCGAGGGGCTGGTGGTGGCCCGCAACACGCCCTTCGCCGGGGCCTATGTCACGCAAGCCTATGGCCGACCGTCGCGAAACCAGCACGCGGTTCAGGTCGAGATCGACCGCTCGCTCTACATGGACGAGAACCGGATCGCGCCCAGTGCGGATTTCAAGGCGTTCCGCGATCTCATGGGCCGCGTGGTGGCCGAGATTGCGGGCGCCGGACAGGCACGGTTGCCGTTGGCCGCCGAATAGATCGGCACTAGCGCAGGGCGCGCCCCTTGAGGATGGCGCCTTCGCCGAATCTCTTGCGGATGGTGTCGGTGGCCTGTTCGGCCCGCGCGCGCGCCATCGCCCCGGGATCGAGCAGGTCGGCAGCCACGGCCGCGCGGTCCTCGGGCACCAGATCGGACAGGCCGCAGCCCAAGAGACGGAACGGCGCCTTGTCCTCAACCGTGTCGAGCAGGGCCCGCGCGCTGCGATAGATCGTGTCGGCGAGTTGGGTGGCCTCGCGCAGCGAGACCCGGCGGGTGAGGGCATGGTGGTCGGCCCGCTTCAGTTTCAGCGTCACCACCCGTCCGGCCAGCCCCTTGGCCTTGGCCCGGTCCGCCACCTTTTCCGCCATGCGCCACAAGTGGCCGTCGAGGATGTCGGGGTCGCCGGTATCCTCGTGAAAGGTGGTCTCGTTCGAGATCGATTTGACCGGCGCATGGGCCGAGACTGGGCGCGGATCCTCGCCCCGCGCCAGGTGCCAGAGCCGGTCGCCCATGCCGCCGAACCGTTCGATGAGCGCCCGTCGGTCCCAGCGCAGCAGGTCGGAGAAGCTGCGGATACCGGCCCGCTCCAGCGATGCCTGCGCGGCCGGCCCGATGCCCCAGATCAAGCGAACGGGTTTGTCGCGCAGGAAATCTGCGGTCTCGGCCCGGCCGATCACCGAAAACCCGCGCGGTTTGTCCAGGTCCGAGGCGACCTTGGCCAGGAATTTGTTGTGGCTCAACCCGATCGACCCGGTGACGCCCAGCTCGTCCTTCATGCGTCGCACGAGGCGGGCGAGCATGATTGCGGGCGGGGCACCGTGCAGCCTTTGGGTGCCAGTGAGGTCGAGGAACGCCTCGTCCAGTGACAATGGCTCGATGGCCGGCGTGAGGTCCTGCATCATCGCACGGATCTGTCGGGACACAGCGGCATAGACCTCCATCCGGGGCTTCAGGGTAACCGCGTCGGGGCAGAGTTTGAGCGCCTGGAACATCGGCATGCCGGAATGCACGCCGCGGATACGCGCGACATAGCAGGCGGTCGAGACCACGCCACGCCGCCCACCGCCGATGATGACCGGCTTGGCTGCCAGCTCGGGGCTGTCGCGTTTTTCGACGGAGGCATAGAAGGCGTCGCAATCCATATGCGCGATGCTCAGGTCGAACAGCTCGGGATGCGCGGTCATGCGCGGCGAGCCGCAGGCCGTGCAGCGCGGCATGGCGCGGTCATGGGGTTTCAGGCAGTCTCGGCACAAGGCGGGCATGGATTCCTCCTGTCCCCGGTCCTATGTTCCGGCGCAAGCAAGCTGCGGGTAATGCACCCGCGGGCCGCACCGGATACCGGACATATACATGACTTTCTCGGGGGCGAAACTGGCGCTGTTCATCGGTGCGGACCTTCTGGTGATCCGCCGCGACGACCTGCCGGACATTCCCTATCCGGGACATTGGGATTTGCCGGGCGGGGGCCGGGAGAATCGGGAAGGTCCGGCGGTCTGTGCGCTGCGTGAAACCTGGGAAGAGGTCGGGTTGTCGTTGCATCCCCGTCAACTCGTCTGGTCTCGTAGCTATCTCCGGCCTCGCGGCGCGGTGTGGTTCTTCGCCGCGCATCTGCCCGAAAGCGCGGCAGGCCGCGTGCGGCTGGGCGGCGAGGGGCAGGAATGGCGGCTGATGCCTCCGGCGACCTATCGGCGGCATCCGCTTGCCGTGCCGCATTTCGCCGAGCAGGTCCGGCGATACATGGCCGATGCGCGGTTTCCCGGGCTGACCGGCAGGGCTGGGCACGACTGACCGAAAGGCCCCCCGCACGAATGGCGGGGGGAGGTAACGAACCACAGGAAGAAGAAGGTTCGTTGGGGGAGTGTGTCCCTAACAGGATTGCCCAACATGGCCGTGGTTCAAAGTATGGAATCCCGGAACTGTTCTCGAAACGGTTAACCTGTGCTGTTCTTGGCACAGGTCAGAGATCGCGCAACTCGTCCGTGATCGCGCGCGCCGCTGCGCGCGGGTCGGGCGCCTTCCAGACCGGACGGCCCACCACGATGTGGTCGGCGCCGTCCCGGATTGCGCTGGCCGGCGTCGCCACGCGTTTTTGATCGCCCA
>DOIS01000065.1:0-161 GCA_003511785.1 Paracoccaceae bacterium | reverse complement strand
CCACGCGTTTTTGATCGCCCAGGGCGGCGCCGGCCGGGCGCACCCCCGGTGTAACGATCAGCCGTCCTTCGGACTGGGGCAGGGCGCGGATCATCGCGGCCTCCTGCGGCGAGGCGATGACCCCGTCGGCACCGGCATCGAACGCGCGGGCGGCGCGCTCG
>DOIS01000068.1 GCA_003511785.1 Paracoccaceae bacterium | reverse complement strand
GGGAGAGTGAATCAGAAATCAACGCTCCTGGGAATCCTGAATGTCCACAGGCCCTGGAAACGCGGAATGTTCGGCGCGAGCGCGCATAGGCGTCCGGGGGGGGTCCGAACTGGCGCGGCGCCGCCTTAGAAGTCGATGGCGATGCCCTTCTTCTCCCAATCGCCATAGCGGGCCGGATCGGGGCCGTCGCGTCCACCCAGTTCCTTCGGGCGCGGCTGTGCCCTGGCCTCGGCCTTGCGGCGGCGCTCCTCGGCCTCGGCCAAAGCGCGGCGGGCGGCGGCGGGAAGGGCGCGGTCTGTCTCGGTATCGCTCATGCGGGTTCCCTTGTTCTTCTGTCGTGATATACGCCCCTGTCCCGGATGGACAAGAGAGGCGGGCGATATGGCACGACAGGGCGACGCGGCGCGGGCGGGCGCGATTTACCTCCTGGGCGAGGTGTTGGGCGAGGACCGGCTCATGTCCGAGGCGCTGGGCGCGGGCGCGATATTGCGGTTGGAGCCGGAGGATAGGGCGCGGGCGCAGCGGCTGGCCACCGAGACGCTGCGCGGATTGGAACGGGCCGACAGGGTGCTGGCGAAACACCTGAAGAAGGCGCCGCCGCTTTTCGTGCGCAACGCGCTGCGGCTGGGCACCGTCGAGCTGTGCCAGGGTGGCGCCGCGCATGGCGTGGTGCACGAGATCGTCGGCCTGGTCGGTGCGGACCGTCGGCATGGCAAGCTCAAGGGCCTGGTCAACGCGGTCCTGCGCAAGGTGGCGGCCGAGGGCCCGGCGCTCTGGGCCACGTTGCGGGTGCCGCGCCTGCCTAAATGGCTGCGCGCGCCGTTGGTCGATGCCTGGGGGGCAGATACCGTGGCAGCGATGGAGGCCGCGCAGTTCCGGGGAGCCCCGCTCGACCTGACGGTGAAGCCGGGGGCCACGCCTGGCATTCCGGGGGCACGGGTGCTGCCGACCGGCTCGCTGCGGCTGGACTTGCCGGGGCAGGTGACGGCGCTGCAGGGATATGACGACGGGGTTTGGTGGGTGCAGGACGCTGCCGCGGCCCTGCCCGCGCGCGTGTTGAACGCGCGCCCAGGCGAGCGGGTGCTGGATATGTGCGCGGCACCAGGCGGCAAGACGCTGCAATTGGTCGCCGCGGGGGCCGAGGTGACTGCGCTCGACATTTCCGAGGCGCGGCTGCGACGGCTGCGCGAAAACCTGGCGCGCACCGGGCTCGCGGCACAGGTCGTCGCGGGCGACGCGCTGACCCACGAGGGGCAGTATGACGCGATTCTGCTCGATGCGCCCTGTTCGGCCACCGGCACGATCCGGCGCCATCCCGACCTTCCCCATGCCAAGGACGGCGCCGAATTCGGCGCGCTGATCGAATTGCAGGCGCGCATGATCGCTCATGCCCACGGGCTCTTGCGGCCCGGCGGACGCATGGTGTTCTGCACCTGCTCGCTTCTGCCCGACGAGGGCGAGATGCAGGCCGAAGAGGCCTTGGACATGTTCCCCGACCTGTCCGCCGACCGCACCGCGCTGGATCTGGAGGGGATCGACCCGGCCTGGATCACGCCCGAGGGCGGGTTGCGCCTGCGGCCCGATCATTGGTCCGAGTTGGGCGGGATGGACGGGTTCTACATCGTCTGTCTTCGCAAGGCGGGGTGACACGCCGGGTTTTCGCCGGTGACTTGGACGACCCGCCGCGCTATGCTGCGCGAAACGCCAGAGAGCGTGCGAGGCAGAGCGGATGTCCAGTCCATACACGTCAGACGGCCGGTGGACCCGGTTCCTGAACCGGTTCTACGCCCGGCTCAGCGCGCGGCGCCGGGCGGCCACGGGATTCGTCTCGCAGCCCGAGCCGCGCACGATCGGCAGCCATGCGCGCGGGCGGCAGTTGATGGCAGGCAATCTGTTGTTCGCCGGCTACCTGGCCGAAGCCTCGGATCGCGGTTTCTGGGAGGTGCGCGCGCCGGATGCCGGTTACGATGACGAGCGTCACGGTTTTGCCTGGCTGGACGACCTGGCCGCTGTGGGCGATGCGGCGGCGCGGGCCAAGGCGCAGACCTGGCTGCGCGACTGGATCAGGCTGCACGGGGACGGGCGAGGCCCGGGCTGGACCCCGGACCTGGCCGGGCGCCGGGTGATCCGCTGGATAAACCACGCGCTGTTCCTGTTGCGCGGTCAGGACCGCGCGGCGAGCGGGGCCTTCTACCGCAGCCTTGCGCGCCAGACTTGGTTCCTGTCGAGACGCTGGCAGGGTGCGGCGCCGGGCTTGCCCCGTTTCGAGGCGCTGAGCGGGCTGGTCTATGCCGGCATGGCGCTTCAGGGGATGGAGGAACTGGCCGATCCGGCGATCCGGGCGCTGGCGCGCGAGTGCAAAGTCCAAATCGACGACGAGGGCGGGTTGCCCACGCGCAACCCCGAAGAGCTTCTGGAAGTGTTCACCCTGCTGACCTGGGCCGCGGCGGCGCTGGGCGAGGCGGGGCGCGGCGTGCCTGCCGAACACGTGGCGGCGATCGCCCGCATCGCGCCCACCCTGCGCACCCTGCGCCACAGCGACGGGCAGCTGGCGCGGTTTCATGGCGGCGGCAAGGGGCTGGAAGGGCGGCTCGACCATGCGCTGGCGGCCAGCCACGTGACCGAGCGCCACGCGGATGGGTTGGCCATGGGTTTCGCGCGGCTCTCGGCGGGGCGCACAAGCATCGTGATCGACGCGAGCCCCCCGCCCGAGGGGCCCAATTCCTTCAACGCCCATGCCTCGACCCTGGCGTTCGAGCTGACCTCGGGGCGCCGCCCGGTGATCGTCAACTGTGGATCGGGTGCCAGTTTCGGGGCCGAGTGGCGCCGGGCGGGACGGGCCACGCCGTCGCATTCGACCCTGTGTCTCGAAGGCTATTCCAGCGCTCGCCTTGCCGACGCCGAGCGCGGGTCTCACCGAGAGGCGCTGGTCGAAGGGCCCGGAAAGGTGCCCATCGAAATCTCGGACCTGTCCGACGGGATGCGATTTCAGGGCGGGCATGACGGCTATGTGAGGTCTTTCGGCCTGACCCATGCGCGCACCCTCGACCTGAGCTTCGACGGGCGCGGGTTGGCGGGCGAGGACATGTTGCTGGCGCTGGAGGAGGCCGACAAGCGCCGGTTCGACAAGGCGATGGATCAGGTCAAGCTGGCCGGGATCGGGTTCGACATCCGGCTGCACCTGCATCCGGACGTGGATGCAGCCGTGGACCTTGGCGGGGCGGCGGTGTCGCTGGCGCTCAAGAGCGGCGAGATCTGGGTGTTCCGCCACGAGGGCGCGCAGGACCTGGCACTAGAGCCCAGCGTCTATCTCGAAAAGGGCCGACTGAAGCCGCGGGCCAGCCAGCAGATCGTGCTGTCGGGACGCGCGATGGACTATGCCACCCGGGTGCGCTGGTCGCTGAGCAAAGCGCAGGATACGGCTCTGGCCGTGCGTGATCTGGCCGAAATGGTGGTGGATTACGACGAATAAGGCCAACACTCTCAGTGGTAGCGGCCTGCGTGGTCGACGCGGCAAAACGGGCTGTTCAATCCCGCGCGGCTTTGCTTTATGCCGCGTTGCAGAGGTGAACAGCCTAAGGACCCCGATATGAGCGATCTTTACCCCGTGCGGCGCGCTTTGCTGTCCGTTTCCGACAAGACCGGACTGGTCGAGCTGGGCCGGGCTCTCGCAGCCCGCGATGTCGAACTCCTGAGCACGGGGGGCACCGCGCGCGCCCTGCGCGAGGCCGGGCTCGAGGTGCGCGACGTCGCCGAGATCACCGGCTTTCCCGAGATGATGGACGGCCGGGTCAAGACGCTGCATCCGATGGTGCATGGCGGGCTTCTGGCACTGCGCGACGATCCCGCGCACCAGGCTGACATGGAAAGCCACCTGATCGGGGCGATCGACCTGCTGGTGGTCAATCTCTATCCCTTCGAGGCGACCGTGGCGCAGGGGGCCGATTATGCCACCTGCATCGAGAATATCGACATCGGCGGCCCGGCGATGATCCGCGCGGCGGCCAAGAACCACGCTTTCGTCAACGTGGTGGTGGATACCGAGGATTACGGGCCGCTGATCGCGCAGCTCGAGGCCAATGACGGGCAGACGGACTATGCCTTTCGTCAGCGGCTGGCTCTGACCGCCTATTCGCGCACCGCCGCCTATGATGCCGCCGTGTCGGGCTGGCTGGCGCAGGCGCTGGAAGAGGACGCCCCCCGCCGGGTGAGCTTTGCCGGGACGTTGGCACAAAGCCTGCGCTATGGCGAAAATCCGCACCAGGGTGCGGCCTTCTACACCGACGGTTCGAACCGCCCTGGCGTGGCGACCGCGGTGCCTCATCAGGGCAAGGAACTGAGCTACAATTTGATC
>DOIS01000087.1:9883-11153 GCA_003511785.1 Paracoccaceae bacterium | reverse complement strand
GGTCCATGCCTATATCACTCACGGGGTGATGAGCGGCCCGGCGGTAGAGCGGGTGACGAATTCGGTGATGAAATCTCTGGTGCTGACCGACTCGATCCAGCCGACCGAGGCGGTAAGCCAGGCGGCAAACATCCGCGTCGTGCCCACCGCGCCGATCTTCGCCCAGGCCATCCTGAACATCTGGCAGGGCACCTCGGTATCATCCCTGTTCGAGGACGCGACGTTATCGCCGATCTACGAGTCGCTCTACGCGATGGACTGAACCGCCCCCTGGCGTGCCCGACCGGCGGTCAGTATAGCTCCCAGTCGTCCGCGTGCGGCAATTCGCCGAACGCCGTCCAACTCAGGCGGATACGCGCAATGCGCGTGTCGGCCCAGGTGCGGAACACCAGATCACAGCCATCGTTGGCGACGTTCTCCGCGGCCACCTGCGCGCGCATGGCCGACCCGGTCGTGTCCACATCCCACAGCGAAATGGCAACCTGAACCACGGGCGGGCTGCGAAACGGCGCCGAGAAGGTGATCTTGCGCCGCCGCTCGCGCGGGCCGTGTCCGGTCCACATCGCGCCGCCATTCTCGAAATCCGAGAAAAGCGACACATCCCCGGTGTCGATCCCGATGAGGTGGTTTGGAAATCTTTTCATGCGTCGTCTTATCTGCCCGGCTGCGAAGTCCCTAGCCGTGAAATCGGGCAATTGCATGGCTGTTGCCCGAAAAACCGGCGCCCTGGAACGCGAACGGCCGGCACCCTTCCGGGGACCGGCCGCTTACCGTGTATCGACCCGGATCAGGGTGCCGCTGCGCGGCTTTCGGTCGCCAAGCCCATATGGGTGCCCAGCGCCTCCATGTCGGCCAGCAGCTTGGCGGCGTCGTCGACGATGGTGTGATCGCCGCTTTCCTTCGTCTCGGCATGGGCCGTGCGCGCCTCCTCGATCATCTCGTCGATATGCTCGCGGTTGACCTCGGTCACCGGCAAAGCGCGCTCGGCCAGAACGGAAAGCGACCCGGCGCCGATTTCGGCGAAACCGCCGGTCACGAGGTATTCCGAGGTGCCCTCGGCGCTTTCGACGCGCAGGATGCCCGGCCGCAGCGTGGTGATCGTGGGAGCATGATCCGGCATCGCCGTCATGTCCCCGTCCGCGCCGGGTATCTGGACCGCGCTGGCCTGAAGCGAGGCAAGCCTACGCTCGGGGCTGACCAGGTCGAATTGCATGGTGTCTGCCATAGTCATCTCCTGTTCCCGGCACAGGTGGGTTGCAAACCCACCCTA
>DOIS01000087.1:456-9567 GCA_003511785.1 Paracoccaceae bacterium | reverse complement strand
GTGGGTTGCAAACCCACCCTACGCCGGGTGGCTGGCGGCGGCGCGGGACGGGCCCGCGCCGGCCCCGGTTCAGGCCGCGTCGGCGGCCATTTTCTCGGCCTTGGCGATCACGTCGTCGATGCCACCGACCATGTAGAAGGCGCCTTCGGGCAGGTGGTCGTATTCACCCGCGACAACCGCCTTGAACGACCGGATCGTGTCCTCGAGCGGCACCTGGATGCCGTCCGATCCGGTGAAGACCTTGGCCACGTCGAAGGGCTGGGACAGGAAACGCTGGATTTTGCGGGCGCGCGAGACGGTCAGCTTGTCCTCTTCCGACAGTTCGTCCATGCCGAGAATGGCGATGATGTCCTGCAGCGACTTGTAGCGCTGGAGGATGTTCTGCACGTCCGAGGCGACCTTGTAATGCTCTTCGCCCACGATCGCCGGGTCCATCAGGCGCGAGGTCGAGTCGAGCGGGTCCACCGCCGGGTAGATGCCCAGCTCGGAGATGGCGCGCGACAGAACGGTCGTGGCGTCGAGGTGGGCGAAGGTGGTGGCCGGCGCCGGGTCGGTGAGGTCGTCCGCGGGCACGTAGACGGCCTGGATCGAGGTGATCGAGCCCGACTTGGTCGAGGTGATGCGTTCCTGCATCGCACCCATGTCGGTGGCCAGCGTCGGCTGGTAGCCCACGGCCGAAGGAATACGGCCAAGAAGCGCCGACACCTCGGAGCCCGCCTGGGTGAAGCGGAAGATGTTGTCGACGAAGAACAGAACGTCGGTGCCCGACTGGTCGCGGAACTGCTCGGCCAGGGTCAGGCCGGTCAGGGCGACGCGGGCACGCGCTCCCGGAGGCTCGTTCATCTGGCCATAGACGAGCGCCACCTGGGATTCCGACAGGTTGTCGGGCTTGATGACGTTCGATTCGATCATCTCGTGATAGAGGTCGTTGCCCTCACGCGTCCGCTCGCCCACGCCGGCGAAGACCGAGTAGCCCGAGTGCACCTTGGCGATGTTGTTGATCAGCTCCATGATGAGAACCGTCTTGCCCACGCCGGCGCCGCCGAACAGGCCGATCTTGCCGCCCTTCGAGTAGGGCGCCAGAAGGTCCACCACCTTGATGCCGGTCACGAGGATCTCGGACTCGGTGGACTGCTCGGAGAAATCCGGAGCGGGCTGGTGGATGGCGCGGGTTTCCTTGGCTTCGACCGGGCCGCCCTCGTCCACGGGCTCGCCCACGACGTTGAGGATGCGGCCCAGCGTGGCGTCGCCAACCGGCACCGAGATCGGGCCGTCGGTGTCCACGACTTCCTGGCCGCGGACCAGGCCCTCGGTGGCGTCCATGGCGATGGTGCGCACGGTGTTCTCGCCCAGGTGCTGAGCCACTTCCAGAACCAGTTTCTTGCCGCCGTTATCGGTGGTCAGAGCGTTCAGAATTTCAGGCAGGTGGTCGTCGAACTGCACGTCCACCACGGCGCCGATCACCTGGGTGATTTTGCCTTTAGCGTTTGCCATTTGGTTTGTCTCCGGTTTCGGTTAGAGCGCCTCGGCGCCCGAAATGATTTCAATCAGCTCGTTGGTGATGACGGCCTGACGCGAACGGTTGTACTCGATGGTCAGCTTGTCGATCATCTCGCCGGCGTTGCGGGTGGCGTTGTCCATCGCGCTCATCCGGGCGCCCTGCTCGGACGCGCCATTTTCCAGCAAGCCGCTGAAGATCGCGGTCGCCACGCCCCTGGGCAGCAGCTCGGCCAGGATGGCCTCCTCGCTGGGCTCGTAGTCGTAGATCGCTGCGGTGCCTTCGGCTTCGCCCTCGGCCTTGTCGAACTTGGCCGGGATGATCTGCTGCGCCGTGGGGATCTGGGTCACGACGTTCTGGAACTCCGAGAAGAAGATCGTCGCCACGTCGAACTCGCCCGCGTCGAAACGGTCGAGGATCTCCTTGGCGATGCCTTGGGCGTCCGCATAGCTCAGCCGCTTGACCTCGGACAGATCGACATGACCGACGAAGCTGTCCTTCCACTCGCGCTTCAGGGCGTCGCGGCCCTTCTTGCCAACGGTGAGGATCTTGACGGTCTTGCCATCGGCGACGAGCTTGTCGGCGTGCTGGCGGGCCAGCTTGGCGATATTGGCGTTGAAGCCGCCGCAGAGACCGCGTTCCGCCGTCATCACCACCAGAAGATGCACCTGGTCGCTGCCCGTGCCGGTCAGCAGCTTGGGCGCGGTGTCCGAGCCACCGACCGAGGCGGCCAGCCCCGCCATAACGGCGTTGAACCGTTCGGCATAGGGGCGGGACTCCTCGGCTGCTTCCTGGGCCCGCCGCAGCTTCGCGGCGGCCACCATCTGCATGGCCTTGGTGATCTTGCGGGTCGACTTGACCGACGCGATCCGGTTTTTCAGGTCCTTGAGATTTGGCATTGCCTCACCTCCTTTTGAGAAGTCACAGGCTTATGCGAAGTCCTTGGCGAATGCATCCAAAGCTGCCTTTACCTTCTCTTCGGCCTCGCCCTTGATCTTGGGGTCCTCGTTGGTGATGTAGTCCAGCAGGTCCTGATACTTGCTGCGCAGATGCTGCAGCAGGCCCTGCTCGAACCGGCCGACGTCCGAGACCGCGATCTTGTCGAGATAGCCGTTGGTGCCTGCGAAGATCACGCAGACGATTTCGGCGTTGGTCAGCGGCGAATACTGCGGCTGCTTCATCAGCTCGGTCAGACGCGCACCGCGGTTCAGCAGCTGCTGGGTCGCCGCATCGAGATCCGAGCCGAACTGTGCGAAGGCCGCCATCTCGCGATACTGAGCAAGCTCCAGCTTCACCGGGCCGGCGACCGACTTCATCGCGTTGGTCTGGGCCGAGGAGCCCACGCGCGATACCGACAGACCGGTGTTCACGGCCGGGCGGATGCCCTGGTAGAACAGTTCGGTTTCCAGGAAGATCTGGCCGTCGGTGATCGAGATCACGTTGGTCGGAATGAAGGCCGACACGTCGCCGCCCTGGGTTTCGATGATCGGCAGCGCGGTCAGCGAGCCGGCGCCGTTGTCCTCGTTCAGCTTGGCGGACCGCTCCAGCAGGCGCGAGTGCAGGTAGAACACGTCGCCCGGATAGGCTTCGCGGCCCGGCGGGCGGCGCAGCAGCAGCGACATCTGGCGATAGGCCACGGCCTGCTTGGACAGGTCGTCGTAGATGATCAGCGCGTGGCGGCCGTTGTCACGGAAATACTCGGCCATCGCGGTGGCGGCATAGGGTGCCAGGAACTGCATCGGCGCGGGGTCCGAGGCGGTGGCGGCCACGACGATGGAATATTCCAGCGCGCCGTTCTCTTCCAGCTTCTTGACCAGCTGCGCCACGGTAGAGCGTTTCTGGCCCACGGCGACATAAACGCAGTAGAGCTTCTTGCTCTCGTCTTCGCCCGCGCGCTCATTATAGACCTTCTGGTTCAGGATGGTGTCGAGCGCCACGGCGGTCTTGCCGGTCTGGCGGTCGCCGATGATCAGCTCGCGCTGGCCGCGGCCGATCGGGATCATGGCGTCCACCGACTTCAGACCGGTGGCCATCGGCTCGTGCACCGACTTGCGCGGGATGATGCCCGGCGCCTTGACGTCGGCGACGCGGCGCTCGGCCGCCTCGATCGGGCCCTTGCCGTCGATCGGGTTGCCCAGGCCGTCCACGACCCGGCCCAGCAGGGCGTCGCCGGCGGGCACGTCCACGATGGACTTGGTGCGCTTGACGGTGTCGCCTTCCTTGATGTCCCGGTCCGAGCCGAAGATCACGACACCGACATTGTCGCTTTCCAGGTTCAGCGCCATGCCCATGATGCCGCCCGGGAACTCGACCATCTCGCCGGCTTCCACGTTGTCGAGGCCATAGACGCGGGCGATCCCGTCACCGACGCTCAGCACGCGACCCACTTCGGCCACTTCGGCTTCCTGGCCGAAGTTCTTGATCTGGTCCTTCAGGATCGCGGAAATCTCTGCTGCTTGGATACCCATTTATCCGACCTCTTTCATTGCATTCTGGAGGGAGTTGAGCCGCGAACGGATCGAGGTGTCGATCATCTTCGAGCCCACTTTGACGACAAGGCCGCCGACGAGGTCTTCGTCAACGGCCGCATTGATGGTGACGGTCTTGCCCATGCGCTCGGAAAGCGTCTTGGCCAGCTTCTCGCTTTGCGCCTTGGTCAGTGGCTTGGCGCTGATCACCTCGGCCGAGACCTCGCCGCGCGCGTCCGCAAGCATGTCGCGCAGCGCGCCCAGCAGCTGCGGCAGCACGAACAGGCGGCGTTTCTGCGCCATCAGGGCCAGCGCATTGACCAGCACGGGATCGAGACCCATCTTCTGGGAGACCTTGGTGATCGCGGCCTCCTGCTCGGCGCGAGACACGATGGGCGAGGCGATCAGGGCGCGCAGGTCGGCGCTTTCGTTCAGGGCGGTGCTGAGGTCGGAGACACCGGATTCAAGCCCGTCGAGGTTCTTGTTGTCTTCGGCAATCTCGAAGATCGCCATGGCATAGCGCTCGGCTATGCCTGCGGAGATCGAAGCTGGTTCGGACACGTCCACCCTTCCGATTTCTGGCCCCGGTTCGACTGGCGTCAGGCCATGTCCGGGGGCGTGAGAATGCCCCGTCAAAATGGCAGGGCATCAAAATCAGCGTGGATGTAGCAGAGCGTTCCCAACCCCGCAACATGGGATAGCGTTAACGGGTTTGGGGCTTAATGACGGGTTTTCAAGGACTTGGCCGAACTGCGACCGTTTGCGCCTGTGTTTTTGCGAAAAAGCGCCGCCCGATTGCGCCTTTTGACGATTCCTGCACATGGACCGTCGCCTGTCGAACGCCGGCGACCGCCCTACGCCCCCCCGTCCCCGGCCGGGTGCGGATCAGACCGGCTGGGCCTGCCCCTGGGGCACCTTCACCGGGCGCCGTACCCGATCCTTGATCACGGCGCCGCCGGGCTGGTGCACCCGCTTGGACGCCTCGACCATCACCGCGCCTCCGGCGACCACCGTGGGCATCATCCGGCCCACCCGCTCGAACAGCCCGCCTGCCTTGAGCCAGAAACGCCGCGCGGTGGGCGGCTGGAACAGCGCGGCGGCATGGCGTTCGGGCAGAAAGCCGTGGGCGCGCAGCTGCGCCTCGAGTTGGCCCGGCGTGTAGGGCCGGCCATAGCCGAAGGGCGTCGCGTCCGACCGCGACCAGAGCCCGGCGCGGTTGGGCACGATGAACATCGCCTTGCCGCCCGGCCCCAGTACCCGCCAGCATTCCTCGAGCAACTGCGAGGGCCGCTCCGAGGTCTCCAGCCCGTGCATCACCACCAGGCGGTCCACGCGCCCGGTTTCCAGCGGCCAGAGCATCTCCTCGCAGAGCACCGATACGTTCGGCATCCCGGCGGGCCAGGGCATAACCCCTTGCGGCCCCGGCATCAGGGCCACGACCCGGCGCGCATCCGCGAGGTAGGGGCGCAAAAGCGGCACCGCGAAGCCGAACCCGGCGACGGTCCGGCCCTTGGCCTCGGGCCACAGGTCGAGCAGCTGCCCGCGCACCGAAGCCTGCGCCGCGCGCCCCAGCGTGCTGCGGTAGTAGAAGTTTCGCAGATCCTGCACGTCGAGATGCATTGCGGGCGCCAGCATGATCGTCCAGTCTTGCGACAATATAACAACGAACGG
Source organism: Paracoccaceae bacterium (assembly GCA_003511785.1). GTDB lineage: Bacteria > Pseudomonadota > Alphaproteobacteria > Rhodobacterales > Rhodobacteraceae > UBA7951. The sequence goes on along the minus strand of DOIS01000087.1, from coordinate 3,930 downwards.
GTGAAAGGCCATGCCTCTCGAAATCGTCACGATCCCCTGCCTGTCGGACAATTACGCCTTCCTCGCCCACGATGCCGAGAGCGGGAAGACCGCGCTCGTCGATGCGCCCGAGGCCGGCCCGATCCTGAAGGCGCTGGAGACGCGCGGCTGGCGGCTGAGCCATATCCTTCTGACCCATCACCACTGGGACCACGTGGACGGGCTGGGCGCGATCCTGGCCGAGCATCCCGCGCAGGTCGTCGGTGCGGCCGCGGATGCCGAGCGGCTGCCCAGGCTCGACATGCAGGTGTCCGAGGGGGATACGGTGCGCGTGGGCGGCGAGGCGGGGCGCGTGATCGACGTCTCGGGCCACACGGTCGGTCATATCGCCTTCCATTTCCCCGAAACCGGCGTGGTGTTCACCGCCGACAGTCTCATGGCCCTGGGCTGTGGCCGTCTGTTCGAGGGCAGCGCGCCACAGATGTGGGCCTCGCTGCAAAAGCTCGCCGCCCTGCCCCGCGACACCGTTGTCTGCTCCGGGCACGAATACACCGAGAACAATGGGAAATTCGCCATCACCGTGGACCCCGACAACAGCGCGCTCCAGGCCCGCATCAAGGATGTCGCCGCGATGCGCGGTCATGGCGAGGCCACGGTTCCCTCCTCACTGGGACAAGAGCTGGACACCAACCCGTTTCTGCGCGCGGACGACCCGGGCGTGCAGCGCGCGGTGGGGATGGAGGGCGCCGACCCGGTCGACGTCTTTGCCGAAATCCGCGCCCGCAAGGATCGCTTCTAGGGTCGGCCCTATTCGCTCCGGCGCAGCCTGAGAACGGTGACACCCTCGGCGTTGACCAGCGCCAGCCGGTCGTCGCGGCGCACCAGGCTGCGCGCCTCCGACAGCGCGGCGACGAGGTCGCGGTCCATCTGCTCCAGTTCGCCGGCGCAGGCCCGCATGGTGCCGGCCATCGGACCGGCGACCCGCAGCTTGTCGCCCTCGATCTCGGCCGCGCCGTTGAAGCCGTTGCACGCGCCTTTCACCCCGATACGGCCGAGCTCGGAGAAATCGACTTCCGGCCGATCTTCCGAGATCAGGAGCTTGCCGCGCAGTTCCGTCACGGTCCACCGGCCCGCGAGCCCGGACGCCTCTCCGCCGCTCTCACCCGCCGCCCGGGTCAGAATCAGATCGACATGGCCCGCAGCGCCGCGCGTCAGCACCGGAAACGCCTGGGTCGTGCGGAACCAGACCTCGCCCGCATGTTGGATTTCCGCCCGCACCGCATAGCTCATCCGCTCGTCTATAAGGGCGGGATCATAAGCCAGCGAGAAGGGCTGCGGCACGCCTGTCATGGCGATGCGCCGGGCCGACAGCAGGGTCGCCGGCGCATCCATGCGCGACACGTCCTCAAGCCGCACCACCAGTTCGGCGTCGGGCGGCAAAGCGATCCGTTCGCGGTAGGCCGCGCTGCCGGTGAGGGTCGCGCTTTCGGCCCACCCCGCGCCGGTCATGGCCAGTAGTCCCAGCAGGGCGATGCACGCCCGAAAACTCGTGTGCCGCGTCACCGTTGTCCTTTCTTGAATTGCATCCGGGCCAGCCCATACCGCCAGGGACACCCCGCAACGCCAGAATTGGGCGGTCTGCCTTCCGCGTCAAGCGCGGCGGGTATGCCCCCCAGAACATGACCCGGGCAATCTGCCCGGCTCTGCATCCGCCGGTCACAGTCGGAAGGATTTGTGATCGGAAAAGTTAAGAAAAAACTTGAAGCCCGGGGCCGATCAACCAAACTCTAATACTAGTAGGACATGGTTGGTCAGGGGGCCCGCCCCCATCCGGCCCAAGAGTAAGGAGCACGCCCGTGCCGTCATTCTCGAGCACCCTGGAACAGGCCATCCACGCAGCCCTTGCGCTGGCCAATGACCACCGCCACGAATTCGCGACCCTCGAACATCTTCTTCTTGCCCTGCTGGACGAACCCGATGCAGTGCGTGTCATGCAAGCCTGCAGCGTCGATCTGGACGATCTGCGCGGCACGCTGATCGAGTTCGTGGACGAGGACCTGTCGAACCTCGTCACCGACATCGACGGCTCGGAGGCCGTGCCCACCGCCGCCTTCCAGCGCGTGATCCAGCGCGCGGCAATTCACGTTCAAAGCTCCGGCCGCACCGAGGTGACCGGTGCCAACGTGCTGGTCGCCATCTTCGCCGAGCGCGAATCGAATGCGGCCTATTTCCTGCAGGAGCAGGACATGACCCGCTATGACGCTGTGAATTTCATAGCCCATGGCGTGGCCAAGGACCCGGCCTTCGGCGAGGCGCGCCCGATCAAGGGCACCACCGAGGACGAGGGGGAAAGCACTGGCGGCGCCACCTCGGCCGCAGCACCCGAAAGCGGCGGCAAGGAAAGCGCGCTCGGCAAGTATTGCGTGGATCTGAACGCCAAGTCGCGCGAAGGCGACATCGATCCGCTGATCGGCCGCAACCACGAGGTCGAGCGCTGCATCCAGGTGCTCTGCCGCCGGCGCAAGAACAATCCGCTTCTGGTGGGCGATCCCGGCGTGGGCAAGACCGCCATCGCCGAGGGGCTGGCGCGCAAGATCGTGAACGGCGACACGCCAGAGGTGCTGTCCAAGTCCACCATCTATGCGCTGGACATGGGTGCGCTCCTGGCCGGCACCCGCTATCGCGGCGATTTCGAGGAGCGGCTCAAGGCGGTCGTCACCGAGTTGGAAGAGCATCCCGACGCGATCCTGTTCATCGACGAGATCCACACCGTGATCGGTGCCGGTGCCACGTCGGGCGGCGCGATGGACGCCTCGAACCTGCTCAAACCCGCGCTGCAGGGCGGCAAGCTGCGCACCATGGGCTCGACCACCTACAAGGAGTTCCGCCAGCATTTCGAGAAGGACCGCGCCCTGTCCCGCCGGTTCCAGAAGATCGACGTGAACGAGCCTTCGGTCGAGGACACGGTGAAGATCCTCAAGGGACTCAAGCCCTATTTCGAGGAGCACCACCGCGTCAAGTACACCGCCGAGGCGGTCAAGACCGCGGTGGAATTGTCGGCGCGCTACATCAACGACCGCAAGCTGCCCGACAAGGCCATCGACGTGATCGACGAGGCGGGCGCGGCCCAGCATCTCGTGGCTGAGAGCAAGCGGCGCAAGACCATCGGCACCAAGGAGATCGAGGCCGTGGTCGCCAAGATCGCGCGCATCCCGCCCAAGAACGTCTCCAAGGACGATGCCGAGGTGCTCAAGGACCTCGAGGGCAGCCTCAAGCGCGTGGTCTTCGGCCAGGACAACGCCATCACGGCCCTCTCCAGCGCCATCAAGCTGGCCCGCGCAGGGCTGCGCGAGCCGGAAAAGCCCATCGGCAACTATCTCTTCGCCGGCCCCACCGGCGTCGGCAAGACCGAGGTGGCCAAGCAGCTTTCGGAAATTCTGGGTGTCGAGCTTCTGCGCTTCGACATGTCGGAATACATGGAGAAGCATACCGTCT
>DOIS01000087.1:0-145 GCA_003511785.1 Paracoccaceae bacterium | reverse complement strand
TGTCGGAATACATGGAGAAGCACGCGGTCTCGCGCCTGATCGGGGCGCCCCCGGGCTATGTCGGCTTCGACCAGGGCGGGATGCTGACCGATGGCGTGGACCAGCACCCGCATTGCGTGCTGCTGCTGGACGAGATCGAGAAGGC
>DOIS01000352.1 GCA_003511785.1 Paracoccaceae bacterium | reverse complement strand
AAGAGAAGAAGCAGGGGGCGGGTGCCAGGTTCGGCGGGAGTCCTATAGGTGACGTGGAGCCGCTTGCGGAGGCGTGAAAGCCTGTTCGGGCGGCGGGGTGGGCGCGCGGGGCGCCCGGCCCGGGTCGCTGGCATCGAGCCGCCCCCGGTGGGCCGGGCGTATGGCGCTACCATACCGATGTGCGCGCGGACCGAGGAAGCGGCGCGCCCCGCGCGCTCAGACATGCCCGATCTCGCGCAGGAAGCCGGTTAGGATGGCGCCGTACTCCTCCGGTTTCTCGACGCAGGGCAGATGCCCCGCCCGCCGGATCAGCGCATACCGCGCCCCGGGGATCAGGTCGACCGTCTCGCGGACCAGGTCGGGCGGCGTGCCGCCATCCTCGGCGCCGGCGATGCCGAGCGCGGGCAGGCGCAACCCGCTGGTGGGCGTGAGGAAATCGGTGCCCGCGATGGCGCTCGCGCAGCCCGTCCAGCCCTCGAGCGGGGTGCGGGTGAGCATGTTGCGCCAGAGCGCCAGCTCGGGCCGGGCCTGGAAATCGCGGCTGAACCAGCGCGCCATGGTGGCATCGGCCAGCGCCTCGAGCCCGCCGGCCCGGGCCTCGGCGATACGGTCGGCCCAGATCTCGGGCGTGGCGATCTTCGCCGCCGTGTTGGACAGGACCAGCCCGCGCACCAGGTCGAGCCGCTTGACCGCCAGCCCCTGGGCGATCATGCCGCCGATCGACAGGCCCACCACCACGGCGTCGCGCTCGCCCAGGTGATCCAGCAGCCGCTCGGCATCGCGCACCAGCGCGCCCATGGCGTATGGCCCCGGCGGGCAATCCGACAACCCGTGCCCGCGCTTGTCGAAGCGGATCAGCCGCAGCCCGGGCGGCAGATGCGGCAGGAGCGGCTCCCACAGCCGCAGGTCGGTGCCCAGCGAGTTGACAAACAGGACCGGCGCGCCGTCGGGCGGGCCCTCCTCGCGGTAATGCAGGCGGATGTCGCCCAGGTCGGCCATCTGCATGGCAGTGCTCCTTTCGGTGTCGGCGGCGCTCACGTCCCGAACCGCGCCAGCGCCTCGCTGAACGTGGTCGCGTCCACGTTGCCGCCGGAGGCCACGGCGATCACCGCGTCGCCCTGCACGGCCTCGGGACGGAACAGCGCGGCGGCCAGCGCCACGGCGCCGCCCGGCTCGAGCACGATCTTGAGCCGGGTGAAGGCCAGCGCCATGGCGCGGCGCGCCTCGTCCTCGCTCACCGCCAGGCCCGGGCCGCAGAGCCGGGCCATGACCGGAAAGGTGATCTCGCCCGGGGCGGGGGTCAGGATCGCGTCGCAGATATTGCCCGAGCTGGCCGCGTTGGTCTCGATCCGCCCCGAGGCGAGCGAGCGCGCGGTGTCGTCGAAGCCCTCGGGCTCCACCGGCCGGGCGCGCAGCCCCGGCGCGTGCCCCTCCAGCGCCAGGGCCACGCCCGAGGTCAGCCCGCCGCCACCGCAGCAGACCAGCACATCGGCGCGGGCCACCCCCTCTGCCGCCGCCTGTTCGGCAATCTCGAGCCCGACGCTGGCCTGTCCCGCGATCACCTGCGGTTCGTCATAGGGTTTGATCAGCGTGAGCCCGCGCGCCTCCGCCAGACGCGCGCCGATCTCCTCGCGCGCCTCGGTCGCCCGGTCGTAAAGCACCACCTCGGCCCCCAGCGCGCGGGTGTTGGCGATCTTGAGCTGCGGGGCGTCGGACGGCATGACGATCACCGACGGCACGCGATGGCGGGCTGCGGCCAGCGCGATGCCCTGGGCGTGGTTGCCGCTGGAATAGGCCAGCACGCCGCGCGCCCGGGTCGCGGGGTCCAGCGCCGAGACCGCCGACCAGGCGCCGCGGAACTTGAAGCTGCCGGTGTGTTGCAGGCACTCGGGCTTGACCAGCACCCGGCGCCCGGCGATCTCGTCGAGGAAGGGCGAGGCGAGAAGCGGGGTGCGCCGGGCCTCGCCCTCGAGCCGGCTGGCGGCGGCGTGGATCATGGCGAGATCCGGGGCCGCCCGGGGCGCGCGCGCGTCCATCACAGCCCCGCCAGGGCCGGAATGCCCGAAAGATCGTCCAGCACGTGATCCGGTGCCCCGCCCAGCCGGTCCGGCGGCGCGCCCGCGCGGTTGACCCAGGCGGTCGCGAAGCCGTAGCCGGCGGCGGCGCAGGCGTCCCAGCCGTTCGAGGACACGAACAGCACCGCCTTGCGCGCGCAGCCCAGCCGCGCGCCGACCAGGTCATAGACCCGGGCCGAGGGCTTGAACACGCCCACCGCCTCGACGCTGAGCACCGCGTCGAGCCGGTCCCCGATCCCGGCCGAAGCCACGGCATCGGCCAGCATCTCCGGCGCGCCGTTGGAGAGAATCGCCACCTGCCGGCCGCCGGATTTCAGCGCCGCGAGCATGGCGGGCACCTCGGGGTAGGTGTCGAGCTCGCGGTAGAGGTCGAGCAGCCGCTGGCGCAAGGCGGTGTCGCCGGTCAGCCCCGCCGCCGCCAGAGCCCAGTCCAGCCCGTCCTGCGTCACCTGCCAGAAATCCACATGGTCGCCGGTCACCGCGCGCAGCCAGCTGTATTCCAGCTGCTTGCGCCGCCAATCCTCGGCCAGCGCGGGCCAAACCCCTGAGAGCGCGGCGAATTCCGGCTCGGTCGCAGCGCGGCGGGCGGCGGCCGAAACGTCGAACAGGGTGCCGTAGGCGTCGAAAACGCAGGTGGAGATGGTTATGGTCTGTCCCCCTTGCCGGCAACTTGGCACAGGCCCGCCCGACTGGAAAGGTCCGCCCGGCGCCGCCCGGCGCAAATCTTTCGGCGAAAGATTTGGTCAAATTTTCAAGGAAAATTTGGCCCCGGCCTTTGGTTGCGGATCGGGGCCGGGATGGTTACGTTTCGGCTTTCTTGCCTGCGTGACGCGGGCGCAACAGACAGATTGGACGCAACATGAGCCAGGTCAAGAACGGCGACACCGTCAAAATCCACTACACGGGGACGCTCACCGACGGGCAGACCTTCGACAGTTCCGAAGGGCGCGATCCGCTGGAATTCACCGTGGGGTCGGGCCAGATCATCGGCGGGCTCGACGCCGCCATGCCCGGCATGGAAGTGGGCGAGAAGAAACAGGTGCAGGTGCCCTGCGACGAGGCCTATGGCCAGGTCAACCCCGAGATGCGCCAGGACATCCCGCGCTCGAACATCCCCGACGAGATCCCGCTCGAGGAAGGTATCCAGCTTCAGATGCAGAGTCCCGATGGCCAGGTGATGCCGGTCACCGTGGTCGAAGTGAAGGACGACGCGGTCACGCTCGACGCCAACCACCCGCTGGCAGGCAAGGACCTGGTCTTCGACGTGGAACTGGTCGAGATCAAGTAAGCCATGGCCGAGACCCAGGGCGCGCTGGGCCGGCTGGCCCTGCGTCTGCCCATCATCCAGGCGCCGATGGCGGACGTGTCCACGCCCGCGCTTGCCGCCGCGGTCAGCCAGGCCGGCGGGCTGGGCTCGTTGGGTCTTGGCGCCGCGACGGTGGAGGAGGCGCGCGAGATGATCCGCGCCGCGCGCCGGCTGGGCGCGCAGCCGTTGAACGTCAACCTGTTCTGCCACCGCCCGCCCGTGCGCGATCCCGCCCGCGAGGCGGCGTGGCTGGAGCGGCTGACGCCGCTCTTCGAGCGCTTCGGGCCCGAGCCGCCCCGGACGCTGGGTGTGCCTTACGTCTCCTTCGCCGATGACGCGCCCATGGCCGAGATGCTGGTCGAGGAGCGGCCCGAGGTGGTCTCGTTTCATTTCGGCCTGCCACCCGCCTTGGTGCTGGAGGCGTTGCGCGACACCGGCGCCCGGCTGATCGCCAGCGCCACCTCGCTTCAGGAGGCGCTGGCCTTGCAGGCGGCCGGGATGGACGCGGTAATCGCGCAGGGCATCGAGGCGGGCGGGCATCGCGGCATTTTCGCCCCCGAGGGGCCGGACGAGGGCCTGCCCACGCTGGACCTGACCCGGACTCTGGCCGAACGGCTGGAGCTGCCTGTGATCGCGGCGGGTGGCCTCATGTCCGGCGCCGACGTGGCCCGGGCTCTGGCGGCGGGGGCCGCGTTGGCGCAGCTGGGCACCGCCTTCATCGCCTGCGAGGAAAGCGCGGCGGATGCCGCCTGTCGCGCCGCGCTGACCGGGCCCGAGGGCCGGGCCACGCGGCTGACGCGCGCCCTCTCGGGCCGGCCCGCGCGCTGCCTGGGCAACGGTTTCGTGACCTGGGCCGAGGGGCAGGAGGCGGCGGCACCCGACTACCCGGTGGCCTATGACGCGGGCAAGGCGCTGTTTGCCGCCGCGAAGGCCGCGGGCGAAACGGGCTTTGCCGCGCAATGGGCCGGGCAGGGGGGCGCCACGGGCGCGGGCCCTTCCGGCGGCAGAGCTGATGGCGGCGCTGGAACGCGAGCTGGAGGCGGCGCGCGACGCGGCCTAGGTCATTCGCCCGCCCGGCGTACCGGCACCCGGCTTTCCGGCAGAACGCGGACCGCCGGGCGCGCGGGCGTCGCCTCGGTTTCCGCCGTCGCGTCCAGCTCCGGTGCGACGCCGACCCGCAGCCCGGTATCGGCAGCTTGGGCCACCGGGGTCGCGGGCGGCGCCAGCCAGAGCGCGCGCGCCTCGTCGATCACGCCCGAGACCCGCGCGCTCACGCGCGGCTCGGACAGCAGCACCAGCAGCATGAACGCCCCGCACAGCACGAACAGGACGCGGATGGTCCAACGGAACAGGCGCGAGGGCCGACGGGGGGGCGGCGTGTCGTGAGGCATGTGGCTGAGCGAGTCGTGGCGTGTCATGGCCGCAGGATGCCGCCGGATCGTGGTAGCGATGCGGCAGGCGGAAGGAAAGTCTGTGGAGCCTCGCCCGGCGGGGCGGGGCGCGTCCTGGGATTGGCGCGCGGCGGGCTCAGATGTTCTCGGGTTGCGGCATCCCTAGGATGTGATAGCCGCCGTCGATCTTGATGATCTCGCGCGTGGTGAAGGCGCCCGCGTCCAAGATCAGGTAGACGGCGGTGCCGCCCACCGCCTCGAGCGTCGCGTTCGAGCGCAGCGGCGCGTTGGCGGCCGTGTGCTTGAAGGTCTTGCGCGCGCCGCCGATCGCCGCGCCGGCCAGCGTCTTCATCGGGCCGGGCGAGATCGCGTTGACGCGGATGCCGTCGGGGCCCAGGTCGTCGGCCAGGTAGCGCGTGGCCGATTCCAGCGCCGCCTTGGCCACGCCCATCACGTTGTAATTGGGCACCACCCGGTTCGAGCCCTGGTAGGTCAGCGTCAGCATGGTGCCGCCGGCCTCCTCCATCAGCGGATGCGCGCGGCGGGCCACCTCGATGAAGGAATAGGCGCTGATTTCCAGCGAGTGCTTGAAATTGGCGCGGGAGGTGTTGATGAACCGCCCGGTCAACTCGGTCTTGTCGGAATAGGCGATGGCGTGGACCAGGAAGTCCAGCCGCCCCCAACGCTCCGCCAGCGCGGCGAAGGCCGCGTCCAGCGAGGCATCGTCGCACACATCGGCATCAAAGAGCATGTCCGAACCCACCGAGGCGGCCAGAGGCTCCAGCCGCTTTCCGAACGCCTCGCCCTGGTAGGTGAAGGCAAGCTCCGCCCCCGCCTCATGCGCGGCCTTGGCGATGCCCCATGCGATCGAGCGATCATTCGCGACCCCCATGATGAGACCGCGTTTGCCTTTCAGAAGATCCGACATGGTTCTTATCCGTTATACTTGGAGAGGATCATCGACCCGTTGGTGCCGCCGAAGCCGAAACTGTTGGTCATCACCGAGTCGAGCCCGGCGTTTTCGACAAGGTCGGTCGCGACCTCGCCCGGCGTGATGGCCGGGTCGAGGGTCTCGACGTTGATCGACGGCGTGATGAAATCCCGCTCCAGCATGAGCAGGCAGAAGATCGCCTCGAGCGCGCCGGCTGCGCCCTGGGCGTGGCCGGTCATCGACTTGGTGGACGAGATCGGCGGCACCGATCCTTCACCGAAGATGCGGCGCACGGCCTCCACCTCGCCCACGTCGCCCACCGGCGTCGAGGTGCCATGCGCGTTGATATAGCTGATCCCCCGCCCCTCGGGCAGGGTTTGCAGCGCAAGCCGCATCGCGCGCTCGCCACCCTCGCCGGAGGGCGCCACCATGTCGTGCCCGTCCGAAGTGGCGGCGAAGCCGGTGACTTCGGCATAGATCTTGGCGCCGCGCGCCTTCGCGCGTTCCAGGTCTTCCAGCACCACGATGCCGCCGCCGCCCGAGATCACGAACCCGTCGCGGTCGGCATCGAAGGCGCGCGAGGCGCGCTCGGGCGTGTCGTTGTATTTCGACGACATCGCCCCCATCGCGTCGAACAGGCAGGACAGGGTCCAGTCCAGTTCCTCGCCGCCGCCGGCGAACATCACGTCCTGCTTGCCTATCATGATCTGTTCGGCCGCGTTGCCGATGCAGTGCAGCGAGGTCGAGCAGGCCGAGGTGATGGAATAGTTGATGCCCTTGATCGAAAAGGCCGTGGCCAGGTTGGCCGAGATCGTGGACGACATGCATTTGGGCACCGCGAAGGGGCCGATGCGCTTGGTCCCGCCGGTCTTGAGCACGGTCTGGTGCGCCGCCAGCATGGCCGAGGTCGAGGGCCCGCCCGAGCCGGCGACCAGGCCGGTGCGCTCGTTGACGATGTCGGCCTCTTCCAGCCCGGCATCGGCGATGGCCTGGCTCATGGCGATATGGGCATAGGCCGCCCCCGGCCCCATGAAGCGCAGCGTGCGCTTGTCCACGTGCTCTTTCGGGTCGAGGTCGATGGTGCCGGCGATCTGGCTGCGAAAGCCGTGCTCGGCCATCTCGGCATTGGCGGTGATGCCCGACCGGCCTGCCATCAGCGCGGCGCGCACCTCCTCGGCGTTGGTTCCGATGGACGAGACGATGCCCAGCCCGGTGACGACGACACGGCGCATATGCGCACTCCTTTTCGGTTTGGGGCGGCGCGCGCGGCTCACTTGGGCGCGGCGAGGCCCACTTTCATATCGGTGACTTCGCAGACGATCTCACCATCGGCGCGCACCACGCCGCTGGCAACGCCCATCTTCAGCCGGCGGTCGATGACGCGGGTGAAGTCGATCTCGTATGTGACCAGCTTGCGGTCCGGCCGCACCATGCCCGAGAGCTTCACCTCGCCCGCGCCAAGGGCAAAGCCCTGGCCCTGCCAGCCGCGCCAGCCCAGGTTGAACCCGGTCAGCTGCCACAGCCCGTCCACCATCAGGCAGCCGGGCATGACCTCGTTGCCGGGGAAATGGCAGGGGAAGAACCACAGGTCCGGGGTGATGTCCAACTCGGCGGTGATATGCCCCTTGCCATACGCGCCGCCATCGGCCGAGACGTCGGTGATCCGGTCCATCATCAGCATCGGCGGCGCGGGCAACTGCGCGTTGCCCGGTCCGAACAGCTCTCCCTGGGCGCATTTCAGCAGCTCGTCCTTGTCGAAGAAGGCGGGGTATTGGGCCATGCAGTGGCGTCTCCTGCCTGGTGGCGTTTCGGTCCGACACCTCCTAGCACCGGCGCAAGCGGTCCTGCAAGGGCGAGGCGGGGCTGCAACGCCCGCGCAGTTGCGACCGATTTTCATTTGAAACCGGGGGGGCTTCGGCCCTATATGGACAGGGACGCAGCACACGCGAGGAGACCATGGCCACAGACCCCGCAGAAAGAGCCACCGACTGGCTGAGCACCGCCGGGCTGCGCCCGACGCGGCAACGGCTGGCGCTGGCCGAACTGCTGGTGGGGGATGGCCAGCACCGCCACGTCACCGCCGAAAGCCTGTTCGACGCCGCCAAGACCGACGGGGCGAGCGTGTCGCTGGCCACGGTCTACAACACGCTGCGCGCCTTCTGCGAGGCGGGGCTCTTGCGCGAGGTGACGGTGGACGGCGCGCGCAGCTATTTCGACACCAACACCACCGACCACCCACATTTCTTCTGGGAGGCGGAGGGTCGGCTGTCCGACGCGCCCTCGGAGGAACTGGAGCTGAAACGCGTGCCCGATGCCCCCGAAGGGGCCGAGATCGCGTCGGTTTCGGTGGTCATCAAGCTGCGCAAGACCTGAAACGCGCCCCGCGGGTCAGCGTTTCGGCGCGGTATAGCGCACCATGAGGTTGTTGCCCTCGCGCCGGGTCTCGAACCCCTTGATTGCGTCCACCAGCTCGCTCAGCTTGGACTTGCCATAGGTCCGCGCGTCGAAATCGGGATGCGCGGCGGTGACCGCCTGGCCGACCTGGCCCAACTGGAACCACTCGTCGTCCTGCGGTATGCGCGCCATCGCGTCGAGCAGCAGCGACTTGGCCTTGGCCGGTGCCTCCTTTGCGGTGCCGCTGCGGCCGGTCTCGGGGGTCTCGCCCCCGGCCGAGAGGTTCTCGATGAAGATGAAACGGTTGCAGACATTGCGCAGCGGTTCCGGCGTCTTCTTCTCGCCGATGCCGATCACCATCAACCCGTCCTCGCGCAGCCGGTTGGCGAGGCTGGTGAAATCGCTGTCCGACGAAACCAGGACGAACCCGTCGAACCGCCCGGCATGGAGAATGTCCATCGCGTCGATCACCAGCCCGATGTCGGAGGCGTTCTTGCCCGAGGTGTTCGCGGTCTGCTGATGCGCGACCAGGCCCAGCGACAGGATCTTGTCGGACCAGCCCTTGAGCCGGCCGCTGGTCCAGTCGCCATAGACCCGGCGCAGCGCGGGCTCGCCGATCGCGGCGACCTCCTTGAGGATGGCCTCGGCATGTTTGGCGGGCACGTTGTCGGCGTCGATCAGCATCGCCAGCAGCGGCTGGGAGCGTTGCGTCGCGGTTTGGGAGGGAGCGGCCATCTCAGGCCCCCTCGAAGGCGCAGAGCGCGTGCACGTCCATGCCCATGCCTTCCAGCACCTGCCGCCCGCCCAGGTCGGGCAGGTCGATGATGAAGGCGCAGGAGACGATTTCGCCGCCCAGCCGTTCGATCAGCTTGATGCCCGCGGCCGCCGTGCCGCCGGTGGCCAGCAGGTCGTCCACTACCAGGATTTTCTCGCCCGTCGCAATCGCGTCGTCGTGGATTTCGACCACCGCCTCGCCGTATTCCAGCGTGTATTCCTCGGAGATCACCGGGCCCGGCAGCTTGCCCTTCTTGCGGATCGGCACGAACCCCACCGAGAGCTGATGCGCGATCGCGCCGCCGAGGATGAAGCCGCGCGCCTCGAGCCCCACCACCTTGTCGATGCGCTCGCCCGCATAGGGGTGCAGCATCTGGTCGATCGCCATGCGAAACCCGCGCGGATCGGCGAACAGCGTGGTCACGTCGCGGAACAGGATCCCCTCATGCGGGAAATCGACGATGGTGCGGATATAGTCGCGAATATCGGTGGATCTGGGCATCGGCCACGCCTGCAATCTGGGTCGGACGGACCCGGTTTGGCCGATGCGCCCACGGGTTGCAAGGGTTCACGTTGCCCGAACCCGTGTCGTGTCGCGTGCAAAAGTTTCCTCGAAACTTTTGGACAAATCTTTCGTCGAAAGATTTGTCCCGGCGCAGGGCCTAGCGGGCGCGGTTGCGCATGAAGGGGCGATAGAGCCGCTCGGACACCCAGTTGAGATGCGGTTTGCGCCAGTCCATGCGGTCCTGCATGAGGAATGCCTGTGCGTTGAAGAGGTTCATTGCGCTCTCCTTCTTTTTTCTGTTACCTGAAAAACGATCTACAATTACTATGCGTTGTATATACATCGTATAGGCCTGAAGTCAAGGGCACGGCATCGGGGGCAGGCGTTGAGCAAGAAAGACGTGAAACCGGGCGGCAAGAAGAACAGCCAGCTGGTGCTGCGCCTCGACAAGGACGAGCGCGACGCCTTCGTGGAACGCTGCAAGGCGCTCGACACCAGCGCCGCGCGCGAGATCCGGCGTTTCATCCGCGAGTTCATGGAAGAGACCCGGGGGGCCTAGCGCCCGATCAGCCCGGGCGGCGCAGAAGCGCGGTGGAGGCGGCGACGAAGGCCAGCCAGAGATCGAGGGGCATTGGGGCGGTCTCCTCAGGCGCGGCGCGGCTCGGTCACGACCCGCATCAGCTGTTCCAGCGGGCCGCGGCGCGACAGTCGTGCCCAGCCTGTCGCATAGAGCACCGCCAGCGCGCAGAAGGCAAGGCTGCCCCAGAACACCTGCGGCGATGTGAGCGCGCCGTCCATCCAGCCCATCGCCTCCATGATCCCCATCCCCAGCAGGATATGCGCCACGTAGAGCGTCAGCGTCTGCCGGCCCGGTGCGGCCAGCCATCCGGCCACGCCCAGCCGCGTGAGCCAGGGTTTCGCCAGCAGGGTGGCGCCGATCAAAGCCGCCGCGCTGCCCGCGCCGCCCAGCATATAGAACGGCCCCGGCGGGATCGGCGCGGTGCCGAACACGGCGCGCAGGTCGGGGTGCGCGACCCATGTGGCGGGCAGAGCGGCCAGCGCAGCCACCCCGCCGCCGGCCAGCACCAGCGCCCATTGCGCGCCGCGCCGGTCCAGCCGCCTCCGGCCCAGCCACATGCCGAAAAGCAGGAAGGCGGCCCAGGGAAAGACCGGGTGCCAGCCGTTGAAAAACGTGTGCCGAAGAAAGCCCTCGAGGGTCCAGAAATCGGTGTAGTGATAGTTCTCCCAGTCCCAGCCCCGGTCGTAGTCCAACACCAGCAGCATCGCCAGGAAGATGGCCACGAAAGCCCCGGCACCCAGCAGCAGGCCCCGGTCGGGTGCCGTCAGGAAGGCCGCGCCCACCACGAAATAGAGCGCGTAGTAATGCAGGATGTCGGCCTCGAAGATCACCATGTTGGCCATGCCGATCACGAAGAGGAACGCCGCTCGGCGCAGGATCAGACCCGACGGCGCGCGTGCCAGAGCGAGGCCGACCCCGGCCAGCACCACGAAGAGCGCCGCGGCCCGGCCCTCGAGCGCCTGGGTGATTCAGGTGCCAACGTCCGGTCCGGGGGCCGGCTCGGCGACGATGCGGAAATTGACCAGGACCATGCCGGTGAAGGCGAGGAACCGGGCGATGTCGAGGCCGTGGAGCCTCACAACACCCGTCCCGCCACCGCGTCGAGCCGGGCCAAAACCGCCGGGTCGCGCTTGTCGGGCGCGGTGAGGATGGCGTTTTCCAGCGCCCGGTCGCAGCCATGCGGGCAGGGTGCGCGCTCGGCGCCCAGCAGCCTGGGCAGGCGCGCGATCATGCCGCGCCCCTTGTCGGCATTGCCCATCAGCGTGGCGATGATCTCGGCCACGTCCACCTCGCCGTGCTGCGGGTGCCAGCTGTCGTAATCGGTGACCATGGCGACGCTGGCGTAACACAGCTCGGCCTCGCGGGCGAGCTTGGCCTCGGGCATGTTGGTCATCCCGATCACGTCCGCGCCCCACTGCTCGCGGTAGATCCGCGACTCGGCCAGGGTCGAGAATTGCGGGCCCTCCATGGCCAGGTAGGTGCCGCCGTCATGGACCCGTGCGCCCGCCACACCCGCCGCCTCGGCGCAGGCCGCCCCCAGGCGCGGGCAGGTCGGGTGCGCCACCGACACATGCGCCACGCAGCCCGCCCCGAAGAAGCTCTTGTCGCGCGCGAAGGTGCGGTCGATGAACTGGTCGACGATCACGAAATCGCCGGGCGCCATCTCCTCGCGGAACGAGCCGCAGGCCGAGACGCTGATGACGTCGGTCACGCCGAGGCGTTTGAGCGCGTCGATATTGGCGCGATAGTTGATGTCCGAGGGCGCCAGCACATGGCCGCGCCCGTGCCGTGGCAGGAAGGCCATCGCCACGCCGTCCAGCCGTCCGGTCAGGATCGCGTCCGAGGGCAGCCCCCAGGGGCTGTAGCCCTGGACCCACTCGGCCCCCTCCATGCCGTCGATCTCGTAAAGGCCCGATCCGCCGATCACCCCGATCATGGTCTCGCCGCTCATCCCCGTCTCCTTCCTGCGCTGTGCCCGGTTGCCGGGGTTGTGGCGGCTTGGGCCGGGCTTGTCAAAAGCTCTCGCGGCGCGACATCGCGGCGGATTGCGCGGCGGCTCGGGCCGCGCTAAGGCTCAAGGCCACGCAGGAGGACGAGATGAGACTGGGGTTCATTGCCGGGGGCAGAAGAGGCGAGGCCGACCGGGTGCTGAGCGCCTTCGGCCAGGGGCTGGCCGAGCGCGGCGCGTCGGTGGCGGGCGTGGTGCAGACCAACGTGGATTGCGGCCCCGACCGCGCCTGCGACATGGATGTGACCGTGTTGCCGGCCGGGCCGGTGATCCGCATCTCGCAATCGCTGGGACCGGGGGCGCGCGGCTGTCGCCTGGACACCGCCGAGTTGGAACGCGCCGTGGTCGCCGTCTCCGAGAGCCTGGCTGCACGGCCGGGCCTCCTGATCGTCAACAAGTTCGGCAAGCACGAGGCCGACGGGCGCGGATTCCGCCCGCTGATCGGCGAGGCACTGGCGCTGGGCATCCCGGTGCTGACCGCGGTGAACGCGATGAACCGCGCGGCGTTCCTGGGTTTCGCGGAAGAGCTCGCGGAAGAGCTGCCCGCCACGGAGCAGGCGCTGGACCGCTGGTATCGCGAACTGGCGGGCGAGGGGTTTAGGCGGCACCGCAATCACGGGAAGCCGCATGCGAAACGGTCGAGGCTGCGACCGTTTGAACAGGCCTTGTCGTGTAGATGATGAAAGTCCTCTGACCAGCCGGCGTCTCCGCGAGGGAACCGCAGGTGGCCCCTGCCATCCCGATCGGTGGCCCGCAAGCGGGACGATTGTGATACGATACACTGATATCCGGAAGCGGAAAAATGGTGGGCGACCTAGGAATCGAACCTAGCGTGCGTTTCCGCGAGGGAGTTACAGTCCCCTGCCACACCTTGCGGCCTGTCGCCCACGGTCGGGAGCGTTGCGCCCGACGTGGAGGCGTGATTACTAGCGGCTTGAGCAGGCGTCAACCGGAAAATCCCGGCGATTTTCGGCGCCATGAACCAGAAGGGGCGCGCCATGAAAAAGCCGAAATGGGTCGTGGAAAAGGAACAGGCCCGCAAGGCCGCGGCGAGTGAAACGCTGTGGCTGTTCGGGCTGCACGCGGTGCGCGATGCGCTGGAAAATCCCCGGCGCGAAAAGCTGCGCCTGGTGGTCACCCGCAACGCGCTGGCCAAGCTGGAAGAGGCGGTGACCAAGGCCGGGATCGCGCCCGAGATCGCCGATCCGCGCAAGTTCCCGGCGCCCATCGACCCAGGCTCGGTCCACCAGGGGGCGGCGCTGGAGGTCAGGCCGCTGAACTGGGGCAGCCTGGCCGACTGCGCCATGCCGCGCGACGGGCGCCCGGCGCGGCTCTTGCTGCTGGACCGGGTGACCGACCCGCATAACGTGGGCGCCATCCTGCGCTCGGCCGAGGTGCTGGGCGCCAGCGCGGTGATCGGCACGCGCCACCATTCAGCGCCCGAGACCGGCGCGCTTGCCAAGACGGCCAGCGGCGCGCTCGAGCGTCAGCCCTACCTGCGGCTGCGCAACCTGTCGGATGCGATCACCGAGTTGCAATCCATGGGCTATCTTGTTCTGGGCCTCGACGGGGAGGGCGAGCAGACCATCGAGGCCGCGCTGGAGGGCCGCCGCGACCGGGCGGTGGCGTTGGTGCTGGGCGCCGAGGGGCCGGGGCTGCGCGAAAAGACCCGCGCCACGGTCGACGCATTGGTGCGGATCGACGCGCCCGGCGGGTTCGGGTCGCTCAATGTCTCAAATGCCGCCGCCATCGCCCTATATGCCTCCTTGCCCCACTAGGCGGAGAGAGAATGCCCCATCCCACCAAGATCGCCACCTGTTGTTATTGCGGCACCCGCGCCGCGCTGGTGCTGACCGGCAAGACCCGGCACGAACTGGCCTGCTCGGCCTGCGGCGCGCCCTTGCACGACCTCAAGATGCTGCCGCGCGAGAGAGTGGCGCCCGCCCCGGACCGGCGACCGGCACACAAACCATCCGTGCCCAAACCCTCCGGCCGCCCGATGCCCGGACAGGAGCAATATCGCGGACCATCGGTTAAGAAAAAGAAAACGAAGAAGAAAAAACGCAAACCCCTTTGGTACAAGGTGCTGGACGAGGCCTGGGACGCGATCGAGGACATTTTCGACTGATCCGCCCCGTCCGCCCCGTCCGGCTCTTCCTCTTGCGACAAATACTTCGGGGGAGTCCCGAAGGGACGGGGGCGGAGCCCCCCGCCACCGCCCCCGCCTGTAACAAAGATCACGCCGCCCGCGCGGCGGCTCACAAGCGCGTTGCACCGGGTTTTCACCCGCCCTGCGCGCGGGCATCTTGGCGCCCAGGTCCACAAACAGGATGCCCCATGCCCGTTCGCCGAACCGTCCTTGCCTGCGCCCTCGCGGCGCTGCTCCTGCCGGCCGCGCTGCGCGCCGATCCCGCCCTGTTCAACGCCCCCGGCGGCGCCGCGCTGGGCGGGCACGACCCGGTGGCCTACTTCACCGAAGGGCGCGCCGTGCCGGGCGACCCGGAACACGCGCTGATGTGGAAGGGCGCCGAATGGCACTTCTCCAGCGCCGCCAATCGCGAGGCGTTCGAGGCCGACCCCTTCGCCTATGCGCCGAAATACGGCGGCTATTGCGCCTATGCCATGTCCAGGGGCTATGTCGCGCCGGGCGACCCGTCGGCCTGGCATATCGAGGACGGGGCGCTCTATCTCAACTACAACCGCGACGTGCGCGCGCTCTGGGCCAGCGAGATGGCCGCCCGGATCGACAACGCCGACGCCCATTGGCCGGACGCCCTGCGCGAGTGAGGCGGGGATGCGCGGGTTCCCGCCGAGGCCGCACGCCTTATCACGAATATGCGAGCCCCCCCTTTTTTCCGGCGGTGATGCACATAGATCACTGGGGACCGCGGGGCCGGAACCCCCGCGGGTCATTTCACTGTCCCTCGTTCCGACACTTGCGCCCAAGGTCCGCCTTGGGCGCTTTTTTCTTTCCGTCCCCCGCGCTAGGATCGCGGCATGGCCCAGTATTCCGACGCCCTGCTGTCAGACATCCTCACCCGCACCCGCGTGATCGCGGTGGTCGGCGTGTCGATGAACCCGGTGCGCCCCTCCTCCTATGTCGCCCGCTATCTCGGGCTGAAGGGCTATCGCGTGATCCCGGTCAACCCGGGCCACGCGGGCAAGCCGCTGTTCGGCGAGACGGTGCGCGCCTCGCTCTCCGAGATCGAGGCGCCGGTGGACATGGTGGACATCTTCCGCCGCTCCGAGGCGGTGCCGCCCATCGTGGAGGAGGCGCTGGCCGCCTTCCCGGACAGCCTGCGCACGATCTGGATGCAGATCGGGGTCGAGCACGCCGAGGCCGCCGCGCGGGCCGAGGCGGCGGGGGTGGACGTGGTGATGAACCGCTGCCCCAAGATCGAGTATCAGCGCCTGTTCGGCGAGCTGCGCATGGGCGGCTTCGCCACGGGGCGGATTTCCTCCAAACTCTAGACGTCAGTCGGTGAGCGCCGCGCGCCGCGCCTCGCGCTTCTCGTAAAGCTCGCGCAGCACCTCGGTGCGCGGGCGCCAGTTATAGCGCGTGTCGTCGCGCACCTTGGCCCAGAACAGATCGCCCCCGTCGCGCCAGCCGTCCAGCACGATGCCGTCATACATGTCCTGCCCGCGCGCCGAGATGATCGGCGCGCTGTGGCTGATGCGGAAGGCCGTGGCGGGCGAGATCATGCGGTGCAGCTCCAGCGTGCGGAAATTCTCGGCCCTGAGCCGCGCCTCGATATCGTCGGCCCAGTGCACGCAGATGCCGCGCGGTTTCGATCCGTTGTTGACCTTCACGTTGTGCAGGATCGGCCCGTCCGTCACCTCGTAGCGCACGCGCAGCTCCAGCGGGTATTCCTGGGCGATGCGGGCCGCGCGCCGGGCTTCTTCGGTGTCCACCGAGGGCGAGAGCCCGCGCAGCGCGTCGGCCAGCGCAGCGATCTCGGATTCCGAGGTGGACAGCCGGCTGACCTGCGGCTGCGCGGCGCAGCCCGTAAGGGCCAGGGCGGACAATCCGGTGAACAGGGCGGCGCGGCGGGTCATCATGGCTCGGGTCTCCTGTGCGGTCGCCTCAACTATCGCCGCGCGCGGCCTTTTCGGCAATCCCGCTCTGGCCCTGGCGCGCGGCCAGCACGGCCAGCACGTCGTCCAGCGCCACGTCGCGCGCGGCCAGCATCACCAGCAGGTGATAGAGCACGTCCGCCGCCTCCGAGGTCAGCGCGGCGCGGTCGCCCTTCACCGCCTCGATGATCGCCTCGACCGCTTCCTCGCCGAATTTCTCGGCCGCCTTCTCGGGGCCCTTGGCCAGGAGTTTCGCGGTCCAGCTGCTCTCCGGGTCGGTGCCCTTGCGCGCGGCGATGGTCGCTTCCAGCTCGTGCAACACGCTCATGTCAGCCTCATGGGGATGCCGGCGGCGGCCATGTGTTCCTTGGCCTCGCGAATCGAATAGGTGCCGAAATGGAAGATCGACGCCGCCAGAACCGCGCTGGCATGGCCTTCGGTCACGCCCTCGACCAGGTGATCCAACGTGCCCACGCCGCCGCTTGCGATCACGGGGATGTCCACCGCGTCGGCTATGGCGCGAGTCAGGGGGATGTTGAACCCCGCCTTGGTCCCGTCGCGGTCCATCGAGGTGAGCAGGATCTCGCCCGCGCCTTTTTCGGCCACGGTCCGGGCGAACGCTACCGCGTCGATGCCGGTGGGTCGCCGCCCGCCATGGGTGAAGATGTGCCAGACGCCGGGGCTCACGGTCTTGGCGTCGATGGCCACCACGATGCACTGGCTGCCGAACTGGTCGGCGGCGCGGGCCACCACGTCGGGGTCGGCCACGGCGGCCGAGTTGAACGACACCTTGTCGGCGCCCGCGAGCAGCAGGTCGCGCACATCGCCCCTGGTGCGCACGCCGCCGCCCACGGTGAGCGGGATATAGCACTGCTCCGCCGTGCGCGTGACCACGTCGAACATGGTGCCCCGATTCTCGTGCGTGGCGTGGATGTCGAGGAAACACAGCTCGTCCGCGCCCGCCGCGTCATAGGCCCGGGCCGAGGCCACCGGGTCGCCCGCATCCACCAGGTCGACGAAATTCACGCCCTTGACCACGCGCCCGTCGGCCACGTCGAGACAGGGGATGATGCGGGTTTTCAGCATGGGCAGGGTCCGGCCGGTTGGGTCGTGTCAAGCATTAGGGGCAATTGCCCGGGGTTTCCAGTGGCTCAGCCCTTGAGAGCCTTGAGCGCCGCGCCCAGGTCCAGCGCCCCGTCATAGAGCGCGCGCCCCGAGATCGCCCCGTCCAGCGCCACGCCGCAGTCGCGCAGCGCCACCAGGTCGTCGAGCGAAGAGACGCCGCCGCTCGCGATCACCGGGATCGAGACGGCACGGGCCAGCGCGGCGGTGGCCTCGATGTTCGGCCCCTGCATCGCCCCGTCGCGGTTGATGTCGGTATAGATGATCGCCGCCACGCCCGCGTCCTCGAAGCTGCGGGCGAGATCGGTGGCCTCCACCTGCGTTTCCTCGGCCCAGCCCTTGGTGGCGACGCGTCCGCCCCGCGCGTCGATACCCACCGCCACACGGCCGGGGAAGGCGGCGGCCGCCTCGCGCACCAATGCGGGGGTCTCCACCGCCACCGTGCCCAGGATCACCCGCGCCAGCCCCTTGTCCAGCCAGGCCTCTATCGTGGCCATGTCGCGGATGCCGCCGCCCAGTTGCGCGGGCGTGTCCGGGCAGGCGGCCAGGATCGCCTCGACCGCCGCGGCGTTGACCGGCGCGCCGGCGAAGGCGCCGTTCAGGTCCACCAGGTGCAGCCATTCGCAACCCGCCTCGACAAAGGCGCGGGCCTGGGCGGCGGGGTCGTCGTTGAACACGGTGGCCTTGTCCATGTCGCCGCGCAACAGGCGCACGGCCTGGCCGTCCTTGAGGTCGATGGCGGGGTAGAGGATCATGGGCGCGCCCTTTTTCGCTTGTGCTACGGGCGGTCTTTTGCACCGGCGGAGCGCGGGATGCAACGCGACCCCGGGTCAGGCTGGACAGGGGGCCGGTCTCCGCGCCACAGTCGCGCCAGGGAACAGGAGGACAAGAAATGAAACACGCGATACTGGCCGTGGCCCTCGGCTTTGCGAGCGCGGGCGCGGCGCTGGCCGACCCGGTGCTGGGCACATGGAAGACCGAGCCCGATGACGGCTCCTACGCGCATATCCGCATGGCGCCCTGCGGGCCGGCGATCTGCGGCACCATCGCGCGCACCTTCAACGACGCGGGCGAGTACCAGTCGCCCAATATCGGCAAGACGCTGGTCATCGACATGGTGCCCCAGGGCGGCGGCAAATACGAGGGCCAGGTCTGGCGGCCGTCGAACGACAAGGTCTATATCGGCAAGATGGACCTCTCCGGCAATGCGCTGGCATTGCGCGGCTGCGTGGCGGGCGGGCTGATCTGCTCGAAACAGACCTGGAGCCGGGTGCAGTAGGCAGGTCGCGTGCGGTGGGTTGAAAACCCACCGGCTGCTGGAGCCGCGAGGCGGATACGGTAAGCCCGCACCGCGCGCCGCGCGAGCGGCGACAAGACTTTCCCCGAAAGTCTTGAGAAAAGTTTCGGGGAAACTTTTTGCCCGGGGGCGACGTTTCGCCGAGCGCAAGCGCGCCGCCCGGGCGGCGCCTTGCCGAGCCTGCAAGCGCCGCGATTCGTGATTTGCGCGACTCGCCCGCGCGGCGCGATACTCGCGCAGGTGTGACCGGCGCCGGGTGAACCGGCGCCGCTTCCCGCCCGTATCCTCATAAAGGAGTGATGCCGGTGAGACCATTCGCAACAGCCATCCCCGCCGCCCTCTGCGCCGCGCTGGCCGCCCCCATGGCGGCCCTGGCCGACACCCCCGTGGGCACCTGGGCCACGCCGCCCGACCGCAAGGGCGTCACCGCCCATATCGAGGCGCGCCCCTGCGGCGACGCCACCTGCGGCGTGATCGCCCGCACCTATGATGCCCAGGGCCGCCCGGTCGAGACCCCGAACCTGGGCGTGCGGGTGTTCTGGGACATGACGCCCGCAGGCAATGGCGAATGGACGGGCCGCGCCTACGTCCCTGCCGCCGGCGCCACCGTGCCCGGCACGATCCGCGTGGCCGGGGACCGGATGGAGGTCAGCGGCTGCGTGGGCCCGATCTGCCGCAGCCAGACCTGGCGCCGGGTGCGCTGAGGCTCAGGGCCGCCAGCGCAGGAAATTGGCGATCATGCGCAGCCCGGCGGCCTGGCTTTTTTCGGGGTGGAACTGCATCCCCAGCATGGTGCCGCGCCCGATCACGGCGGTCACGTCGCCGCCATACGCCACATGCGCCAGCCGCTCCGCAGGATCGCGCACCCGGAAATGGTAGGAATGCACGAAATAGGCGTGATCGCCCGTCGAAACCCCCTCGAACACAGGGTGGTCATGGTCGATCACCAGGTTGTTCCAGCCCATATGCGGCACCTTCAGCGCCGGGTCGGAGGGCTCGATCTTCACCACCTCGCCGCCGATCCAGTCGAGCCCGGCGGTCTCTTCGTATTCCCGCCCCAAGCTCGCCATGAGCTGCATCCCCACGCAGATTCCCAGGAAGGGGCGGCCCTTCTCCTCGACCGTCTCGCGCAGCGCCTCGAACAGGCCCGACTGGCCGCGCAGGGCCGCCGCGCAGGCGGGAAAGGCCCCGTCGCCCGGCAGGACCACCCGGTCGGCGCGCGCCACCACGTCGGCCTCGGCGGTGACCACCACCGTGCCGCCGCCCACCTCGGCGGCCATGCGCTGAAATGCCTTCTCGGCGGAATGGAGGTTGCCGGATTCGTAGTCGATGATCGCGGTCAGCATGGCGGATCGTTCCTCAGGCGCGCAGGTCTGCGCAAGTCAGGTCTTCTTCTCTTTCACAAATACCTCCGGGGTGAATTGGCCGCAGGCCAAGGGGGGCAGCGCCCCCCCCAACCCGCGATGCCGCTCACAACGCCCCCTTGGTCGAGGGCACCGCGTCGGCCTTGCGCGGGTCGGTTTCGACCGCCTCGCGCAGGGCACGGGCCACCGCCTTGAACGCGGCCTCGGCGATATGGTGGCTGTTGATCCCGGCCAGCTTCTCCACGTGCAGCGTGATCCCGCCATGGGTGGCCAGCGCCTGGAAGAACTCGCGCACCAGCTCGCAGTCGAACGTGCCGATCTTCGCCGTGGGCAGTTCCAGGTTCCACACCAGGTAGGGCCGCCCCGACAGGTCCAGCGCGGCCCGCACCAGCGCGTCGTCCATCGGCAGCAGGCACGCGCCGTAGCGCCGGATGCCGCGCTTGTCGCCCAGCGCCTGCGCCAGCGCCTGGCCCAGCGCGATGCCGGTATCCTCGACCGTGTGGTGATCGTCGATATGCAGATCGCCGTCGGCCCGCACCGTCATGTCGATCAGCGCATGGCGCGAGAGCTGGTCCAGCATGTGATCGAAGAAGCCGACCCCAGTGCGGTTGTCATAGGCGCCGGTCCCGTCGAGGTCGATCTCGACGCTGATCTCGGTCTCGGAGGTCTTGCGGTGGATGCTGGCGCGGCGCATGGGCGATATCCTGTCTGTTCGCGGGCGGTTATAGGGGCAGGGGGCGGCGGACGAAAGGGGGCTCGCGGCGCCTGGGCCGGCCCTGTGGCCGCACCGCCCGCGCGCCCTTGCGCCGGGCCGGACGCTGTGCCAGCCTCGCGCCGAACCAGTCGAAAGGCCCGCCCATGACCACCTGCGTCTTCGTCCAGATCCGCTGCAAGCCCGGCACCACCTACAAGGTGGCCGAAGAGATCGCTCTGCGCGAAATCCACTCGGAACTCTACTCCACCAGTGGTGAATATGATCTGCTGCTCAAGCTTTACATCCCCGAAACCGAGGATGTGGGCCATTTCATTAACGAACACCTTCTGGTCATTCCGAACATCGAGCGGTCGTTGACGACAATGACCTTCAAGGCGTTCTAAGGCTCAGCCAAGTTCGAACGTCGTCACGCCGAACACTCGGTTCAGGTCGATATCCGGCTCGTGGTCGGAATACATGCGCGCGGTTTCAAAGACTTTTTCCAGACCCAAAGCGTCAGCCAGTGCAAAGGCCGCCGCGTTGGGCTGTGGCATGTCGACATAGACCTCAGAGCTGCGGTGATCAGCGGGAACTTCGGCTAGAACCGCAGCCAAAAGCGCCAGCGCGATGTCCGGATCGTCGGCGAACAGTGGCCCTACCTTGTAGCCATTCAGGCAGGGGCGCAAAGTTGCATATCCGGCGATGCGACCTTTCTGGATACAAACACGCGAGACGTGGCCCGGTGCGCTCAGCCATTTCGTCAGAAAGGCATCCCGATGCGCGGGGAACAGAGCACGGTCATAGATGCGAAGGTCTTCGGACAGGCCACTGATGGGCGCGACCTGGATACCGGTTTTGGGTAGGCTGGACAGGATGGCTGAAACCGTGCCGGAGAACCGAAAATTGTTGTAGGCGAAGACAAAGCCCGACTTGCGGTAGTTGTCCTGTTGTTCGACCACCCCGTCCAAACCCATGTTTCGCCCCGTACAATGCGCCAGCGCGTGCTGGGCGATTTCCAGACCATGACCGGATCCACGAAACTCGGGCCGCACGATATAGAAGCCCAGAAACGAAAACGCGTCGTCGTAGTTCACGGCTGAAACCGAGGCGATCATCTCGCCATCCAGAAACCCGCCCAGAAATCCGTCGGGGTCGGTCGAGCGGAAACAGATTGCGTCCTCATGACCCGGGTTCCAGCCCTCGCGTTCGGCCCAATCCACTGCGTGGCGCAGTTCTTCCGAGGTCCCCGTGCGAATGTCGTAGTCGGACATCGGGGCATCCATCTGACTGCTGCATGTCAGAACAGAATGGCGCAGGACCG
>DOIS01000170.1 GCA_003511785.1 Paracoccaceae bacterium | reverse complement strand
GAACGGGCGGGGATCGATCTAGGGGGGTTCATGGGCATGTGCGAGAAGCCGGTTGGTAGGCCTTTCGATGCGCTGCTGTTCGACGAACAGGACGGCGAGACCCCCTCGGCGGTCAACCTTGGGTTCAGTCGGGACGAGTTGGACCGCATGGACGCCTGGAAAGGTTGATCCGTGCCGAAAATCGCAAGCCGGCGCCGTCATGGGGACGGTCGCGCGCGCCATGATGCCGGACGAGAGGTTCGGCGGAGGACACCATGAACCACGGTTCCAAACACTGTGTCATTCTGAACGAGGGCGCCGGTGATCAGGCGTGCCTGTCGGCGCGTCTCGACATGCTCGAATCGACGATGAGCCAACATGGGCTGCGGGCGGATTTCAGGGTGTTGTCCGGCAACAAAAATGTCGATCCCGGTACGGTTGCACAGGAAGCCGTGCAGGACGGTTACACCGAACTGGTCGCAGCAGGGGGCGATGGCACCGTCGCCGCCGTGGCGGGCGTGGCATGGCGGTCCGGCACCAGTCTGGGCGTTCTGCCCATGGGAACGTTCAACTTCTTCGCCCGCAGCCTCGGCATTCCCGAGGAGATGGGCGAAGCGATGACCGTGCTGGCGCGGGGGCAGACGCGGCAGGTGGAACTTGGCCTGATGAACGATCTGGTGTTCCTCAACAACGCCAGCATCGGCCTTTACCCGGCGATCTTGGAGCAGCGCGAAGGCATTTACGACCGGTGGGGGCGCAGCCGGCTCGCCGCCTATGGCTCGGTCCCGGGCGTGCTGTTGGGACGGCACCGGATAATGCGGCTCGACATCCAGAGTGACGGCGAAAGCCACAGGCGCCGCACCGCGCTGGCCTTCGTGTGCAACAGTGCATTCCAACTGCGCCAATACGGGATCGAGGCCGAGGACGAGATCGCGGCGGGCAAGTTCGCGCTTCTCACCTCGCGGCGCGGGGATCGCCGCGACCTATTGCGGGCGGCCTGGCGTCTGGCGCGGGGCAAGCCGCGCAAGACCGAGGATTTCGACCTGATCTTCGGGCGCGAGATCGTGATCGACCTTGGCTGCGACAGGTGCACGACGGCGCTCGATGGAGAAAAGCGCGAGGCGGAACCGACGTTGCGCTTTACAAAGGCGCCCGGCGGCTTGGCGGTCATCGTGCCGGAGGCAGGGTCGGACGCCGCATGATCCGGAGGCTGGTGCATATCTCGGACCTGCATTTCGGCCGCGAGCAGCCCGAACTGCTTGAACCGCTCAGGCAGGCGATAGACGCAGAACAGGCCGATCTGGTTGCGGTGACCGGCGATCTGACCCAACGCGCGCGGCGGCGTCAGTTCCGGCAGGCGCGCGCCTTTCTCGACGGTTTGGCCGCGCCGTGGATCTGCGTGCCGGGCAATCACGATGTGCCGTTGGACAAGCTCTGGGATCGTTGGTTCCGTCCCTTCAAGCGCTATCGCGAAATCGTCTCTTCCGATCTCACGCCGGTGCACGAGGATGCGGAGCTGCTGGTCGTCGGTCTGAACACGGTCGATCCGTTCAGCTGGCAGCGCGGCAAGATCCGGGGCCGGGCGTTGCGTGACGCGTGTCAGCGTTTCGCGGAGCGCGATGGTGTGAAGGTCGTATTGGCGCATCACCCGTTTCAGCAGTCTCCCGAAACCAAGAAATCGCTGATGCGCAACGCGCATTCGGCGCTGACGCGGCTCTCGGATTGCGGGGCGCAACTTGTTCTCTCCGGGCATCTGCACCGCTGGCTGGCCGAGCCGTTCCTGACGGAAGAGCGGGAAAGCAACCTGTTGCAGGTCCATGTCGGCACTGGCCTGTCATCGCGCCTGCGCGGGCAGGAGAACGACTTCGCCGTGCTCACGCTCGATCCCGGTGCGGTCGAGGTGCGGCGGATGGTGGCTGAAAGCGGACGCTTTGTCTGCCGGTCCAAGGACGCCTATGTCCAAGGTCCGACCGGGTGGCAGCGGGTCTGACGTTGCAATGAAAGACGCCCCGCCGACACGGGCGGGGCGTAGTCATGCAAGGGTCATGACTTAAGGTTCAGGGGCGCGCGTCTTCGGCGCTGGTATCGCGGGCGGTGCCGAATTCCTTGACCAGATGCACCTCGATCTTGTCCACGGGCTCGTTCGTCAGGTTCTTGTCGACTTCGGCCACCACCTTTGCGCGCACCTCGCTGTGCAACTCGTCGCGCAGGCTGCCCAGGACCGAAGGTGCGGCGGCGATCACGAGGCTGTCGAAAGCGCCCTTATGCGCCAGCTTGTAGAGCCTGTCGGCGAGATCATGGGCAAAGCGTTCCTTCTCGAGCTTGTGCCAGTCGGTATCTCCCACGGAGGACCGCTGCACGTTTGGTCCGTCGTTGAAGCGGCCCGGCTTGTGCGCGCCCTGTTCGTGGGTCGAGGGGTTCTCCTGCTCGTCTTTGCGCACGAGCCCAAGGTTGAAATCCATATCGTCGCCGTCGTTACGCAGAAACAGCGCCTTTTCGCTGTCGGCGATCAGGATCCAGGTGCCCTGCTTGATGGGGTGGTCGGTCATCGATCCTCCTCCTTGTCGCGGCCTTGGACGCGGGTGGCGCCGGCGGAGCGTTCCTCGGCGCGCTTCTTCTCGTCGCGAGTGCCCACGTCGCGGGACAGCCTGCCGCCTTCGCGGCCCTGCTGTGCGACTTCGCCTTCCGCGCCCAGCCAGGCGCGGGTCTCCTGCTTGGGCTTGTGCCCAGCTTTCTTGGGAGCGTCGGTCATCTCTCGTCCTTTCTCCGTTCAGGCGGCCTTGCGCGTGTGACGGCCCTCACCGATCTCCTCGATGATCTTGGCCACGAATGCATCCAGATCGTCGGGCGAGCGGCTGGTGACGATGCCGTTGTCGGTGACGACCTCCTTGTCGTGCCAGTTGGCACCGGCGTTCTTCAGATCGGTCTGGATCGAGGCATAGGAGGTCATATCCCGGCCCTCGACGATGCCCGCCTCAATCAGCAGCCAAGGCGCGTGGCAAATCGCGGCGACGACCCGGCCCTGGTCGTGAAAGTCGCGGATCAGGTCCAGCACCGGCTTCTGCACGCGCAGAAGGTCTGGGTTGATCTGGCCGCCCGGCAGCACAATGGCGTCGTAGTCAACGGCCCTTACCTCATCAATGGATAGGTCCGCCGGCACCTCGCGGCCCCAGTCGTCCTTGTCCCAGCCCTTGATCGCCGCACCATCGGTCGTGGCGACGTGAACCGTCTCGCAGCAGGCGTCGAGCCGGTTGCGCGGCACCTCCAGTTCGGATTGTTCAAACCCGTGCGTGGCCACGATCAGCACCTTGGCGTCGTGAATATCGGTCATCTCAAAGCCTCCTTCGGATAGGTGGGCCCCGTGTAGGGGCGTTATCCGAAAACGCGCGGGGGTGCGGGTGGGTTCCTTGGTCCCGCGCCGAATTCAGGTCTGCATAGTGCCGACCGACCCGCCATCCACGCGGACGTTCGC
>DOIS01000287.1 GCA_003511785.1 Paracoccaceae bacterium | reverse complement strand
GCGCCCGTCGCCGAACTCCAGCCGCTCCAGTATCCCCGCCTCTTCGAACAGTTTGACCGTTCGATAGACCGTGGCAATGGAAATCCCCGAATCCAGCGCGCTGGCGCGGGCATAGAGCTCCTCGACATCCGGGTGATCCTCGCTGTCCTCGAGCACCTGGGCGATGGTGCGGCGCTGGCCGGTCATGCGCAGGCCGCGCGCCTCGCAGCGGGCAATGATGGGCAAGGTCATGTCGGGATCACTCGGCACGGGGGGCTGGCTCCGGGTCGGCTCGGGGCTTTAGTCTAACCGATTTGCGGCGGCAGGGAAACCCGTTCGGGCGCCTGTCAGGGTGCAGCGGAGAGGTCGGCCCAGACCGGCAGGTGATCCGAGGCGATATGCGCGGGCCGGGCGGCATGGACCCCGTGCGCACACGCGCTCAGCCCCTCGCTGAGCGCGATCCGGTCGAGCGGCCCGACCGGCTGCGGCGAGGGAAAGCTTGGGGCCGGCGGCAGAAAGCGCATGCGCGGCGCAAGCCGATCGAGGCCGGAACGCGCCGACCAGTCGTTGAAGTCGCCGGCCCAGACCGTGGGCATCTCCGGCAGGTCGGCGGTTTCGCGCACCAGGTGCTGCACCTGCTGGCGGCGGTACCGCCCGATCAGGCCCAGATGCACGCCCACCACGCGCAGCGGACCGATACCGGTGTCGAAGGCGGCCCAGACCGCGCCGCGCGGCTCGAGCCCCGGCAGGGCGATATGGCCCATGTCGCGCAGTGCGATCTCCGGTCCGCGCCAGATGATCGCGTTGCCATGCCAGCCCAGCGAGCCCGCGCCGCCCAGATCGGCGATCTGCCAGCCATCCTCGTCGAGCACGAAATGCGGCAGGGCGGCCGGACGCGGCGGCAGGCGCTTGTCGGCCTCCTGAAGCGCCACGATCTGCGCGCCGAGCGCGTCCAGCACGTTGACGATCCGGCGCGGCTGCCGGCGCAGGTCGAGCCCCACGCATTTCTGGATGTTGTAGCTGGCCAGCCTCAGGCCGGGAGAACGGGTCATGCGCGCGATCGTCTCCTGTGTCGCTCCCTTGGTTCATGGAACACGGAAAACGCCGCAGGTCCAGCACGGGTTGCATGGACAGCGCCCCGGCGGCTCCGGGCGCCGCGCCCCTGCTTCTTTCTGGTTCACAAATACCCCGGCGCAAGGCCCGCCACGCGCACCCGCCCGGGAGCGGTGCGTCGCGGCGCCGCTGGCGGAATTCGGAATGCGCGGCAGCGCGCCTTCGGATCGCCCCCCACGCGCTCCGGTGGGGTTGACAGGGCCCGGCCCACCCCGCCTCTTGGGCGGATGGACGAGAAACGCGCGATGGACGGGATCGGCGCGGCGGGGCTGATCGCCTTCGCCGCGCTGCTGGGCTTCAACCAGGTGGTCATCAAGGTCACGGGCGGCGGCTTCGGCCCGGTGTTCCAGGCCGGGCTGCGCTCGGTCGGGGCGCTGGCGATCCTGGGGCTGTGGATCTGGGTCCGCCGGGTGCCGCTCTCGCTGCCGCGCGGGGTGGCGCCCTGGGGCGTGCTGGCGGGGTTGTTCTTCAGCGCCGAGTTCCTGTGCCTCTACATGGCGCTCGACCGCACCACCGTGGCGCGGGCCTCGATCCTGCTCTACTCGATGCCGGTCTGGCTGGCGCTGGCGGCGCATTTCATGCTTCCGGGAGAGCGGCTGAGCCGGGGCCGCGCGCTGGGGCTGGTGCTGGCCATGGGCGGCGTGGTGATCGCGCTGGCCGATCGCGGCGGGGGCGCGGCGAGCCTGACGGGGGATCTGCTGGCGCTCTGCGCCGCGCTGGGCTGGGCGGGGATCGCGCTCACCGTGCGCATGACCCCGCTCGCCCGGGCGCGGCCGCTGGTGCAGCTCCTCTTCCAGCTTGGGGTTTCGGCGCCGCTGCTGCTGGCGCTGGCGCCGCTTTTCGGCCCGATGCTGCGCGCGCCCGAGCCGATCCATTGGGCCGGTCTGGGCTTTCAGATCGTGGCCATCGCCTCGCTGGGCTTCCTGTTCTGGCTCAAGCTGATGAGCATCTATCGCGCCAGCGGTGTGGCCTCGTTCAGCTTCCTGTCGCCGGTCTTCGCGGTGCTGCTGGGCTGGGGTCTGCTGGGCGAAGCGATCGCGCTGTCGATCTGGGCCGCGCTGGGGCTGGTGGCGGCGGGGCTGGTGCTGATCAACCGGCGGTGAGGGTGTCGGCCGGCGCAAGGGGGGGCGCTGCCCCCCGTCCCTGCGGGACTCCCCCCGGAGGTATATGGGAAAGAGAAGAAGCAGGGGGCGTGGGCCGCGGGGCGGCTCAGGTCCCGCAGAAGGTCGCCGGCACCACCTCGTCCGGGGCGGGCGGGCGGCGCAGGTCGGCGGCTTCCGTGTCATCCTCGAAGGGGCGGGCCAGCACGGCGTTCAGCCGGTGGAACGGCGCATGGTCGCCTTCGACCGCCGCCGCGATCATCTGCTCGATCCGGTGGTTGCGCGGGATCACCGCCGGGTTGGCGGCGGCCATGACCTCCCGGGGATCGGGTTCGCGCGCCAGCCGGGCCTGCCACTCGACCTCCCAGGCGTCGAACGCGGCGGGGTCGGTGAACTGGTCGCGTGCGCGGCCGGTCAACAGCGCACGGAAGGTGTTGGTGAAATCGGCCTGGTTCTGCGCCATCCGCGTCAGCAGGTCCGAGATCAGCGCAAGGTCGTCATCCTCCTCGGTGGTCAGGCCGATCTTGGCCCGGAACCGGCGCAGCCAGTGCTGCTGCATCAATTCGGGCATGGCGTGCACGATCTCGGTCGCCTCTTCCACTGCGGCCTGCTTGTCCTCGATCTGCTGGATCAGCGCCGTCGCAAGCTGTGCAAGGTTCCACACCGCGATCTCGGGCTGGTTGGAATAGGCATAGCGCCCCATCCGGTCGATCGAGGAGAACACCGTCTCGGGGTGATAGACATCCATGAAGGCGCAGGGGCCATAGTCGATGGTCTCGCCCGAGATGGCGCAATTGTCGGTGTTCATCACCCCGTGGATGAAGCCCACCGCCATCCATTGCGCCACCAGCCGGGCCTGGGCGTCGCGCACGGCGGCAAGCAGCCCCATCGGCCCCTCGGCCTGCGGGTATTGGCGGTCGATGGCATAGTGCGTCAGCCGTTTCAGCTCGGCCGTCTGGCCGCGCGCGGCGAAGACCTGGAACGTGCCCACGCGCAGGTGGCTGGACGCCACCCGGGTCAGCACCGCGCCCGGCAGCGCGCGCTCGCGATAGACCGGCTCGCCCGTCTCGACCGCAGCCAGCGCGCGGGTGGTGGGGATGCCGAGGGCGGCCATCGCCTCGCTCACCACGTATTCGCGCAGCACCGGTCCCAGCCAGGCGCGCCCGTCGCCGCCGCGCGAGAACGGCGTGCGGCCCGAGCCCTTGAGCTGGATGTCGCGGCGGAGCCCGTCGGTGCCCACAACCTCGCCCAGCAGGACGGCGCGGCCGTCGCCCAGCTGCGGGTTGTATTGCCCGAATTGGTGCCCGGAATAGAGCTGGGCCAGCGGCTGGGCCCCTTCTGGCAGACGGTTGCCGGCAAAGATCTCGGCCAGCTCGGGGTCTTTGCCTGCGTCCTCGGGCAGGCCCAGGATGCGGGCGAGATCGGCGTTGAAGGCGATCAGGCGCGGGGCGGCGACGGGTTGCGGGGCCTGGGCGGCATGGAAGGCGCCAGGCAGGCGGGCATAGGTGTTGTCGAAGGGGATATGCAGGCTCATGGCGAGAAGATAGGCAATGCCGCCGGAATTGCCAGACGCGGATCGGGACGAACGGCCCGGGGGCGCCCGGGTCGGACTCAGGTCGGCTGCAACCCGCCCCCGCCGCCGCCCGTTTCCCGGCCCCAGCCCGGGCGCAGCCGCGACCAGCGCGGCGCCGGGCGCTCTGGCAGGCCCGCCCGCAGCAGTGCCAGGGGCAGCCGGTCGGGCCTGTGCAGGAGCCGGGCATAGGCCCGCATCGCGCCGGGACGGGTATAGGCCGACCAGTGGCAGACCCGGCGCGCGGGCGGCGCCATGGGCAGGCCGATCCGGGCGAGATGCTCCAGCGTGGCCGCGCAGTCGATCTGGAGCGTGACCGCGCGCGGCCCCGACAACCCCTGCCCGATGGGGCGATCACCCGGCGCGGGCGGGGCGATCAGCCGCTCGAACAGGAAGTCGAACGGATCGTTCTCGCGGCTGGTGATGTTGATGAACTCGGCCCCCTGCCCGCCCGGCGTGGCCAGCGCGGCGCGCACCTCGCCCTGGTAGGCCGCCCCGGTCAGGGCCACGATCCGGCCCACCGCCCCGGGGGCGAGATGTGGCAGCGCGGCCAGCGCGGGCGCGACGCCCAGCGAGTGCGCGACGATGTGGCAGGGCCGGCCGGGGCGCAGCCGATGCACCCGCGCGATCACCCGGGCCAGCGCGCGC
>DOIS01000396.1 GCA_003511785.1 Paracoccaceae bacterium | reverse complement strand
CGATGGGCGTCGGGCCGGGTTCCTTCCAGCTTCTCGTCGACCTGTCGCGCCGGATGGCTCCGGCGCAGCGCGGGCTGATGCTGGGTCGCCAGGCATTCCGTCTGGGGCAGGGGGCGAAGCGGTCCGTGACCGACCCGGCGATCTATCAGCGCATCCTCGACAAGGCAGGGATCTCGCTCAAGGCCGAGTCGCTCAAGCAGGACGATCACTTCGCCGAGACCATGTTCACCGCGCTGGGGTTCGGCGAGATGGAGTCGCTGGACTATTCCGACTACCAGGGGGCAACCCATGTCTGGGACCTCAACCGCCCTGTTCCCGAGGCCTGGCACGGGCGCTATGACTTCATCTTCGACGGCGGCACGCTCGAGCATGTCTTCAATATCCCGCAGGCTTTCGCCAACGTGTTTCACATGCTGGCGCCGGGCGGGGTGTTCGCGGGGGCCAACCCCTATAACGGCTATCCCAGCCACGGCATGTATCAGTTTGCGCCCGAACTGATCTGGACCTATTGGAAGCACGGCTGCGCCTGCGAGGTGATCGAGTGCAAGGCGCTCGGCCGCGAGGGCAAATACCTGCGCGACCTGCCGGACCCGGCGGAACTGGGCGGGCGGTTGCCGATCCGCCTGGGCTCGCCTCTGCGCGGGCGTATGCCCAGCGGGCAGGTGTTGCTGTGGTATGCCGTGCGCAAGGGCGAGGGCGCGCACCTGCCCGAGGACGTGCTGCAAAGCGACTACGTCGCGACCTGGACCGAGACCGAGACCAACGCCCCCTCACGGAAGGCAACGACATGACGCATATCGACTATACCCGCGCCGCCAAGTACTTCCTTCTCCAGGATTTCTGGGTCGGCATGAAGCTGGGACTCAAGCATTTCTTCCGGCCCAAGGCGACCGTGAACTACCCGCATGAAAAGGGGCCGCTTTCCCCGCGCTTCCGGGGCGAGCACGCGCTGCGCCGCTATCCCAACGGCGAGGAACGCTGCATCGCCTGCAAGCTCTGTGAAGCGATCTGCCCGGCGCAGGCGATCACCATCGACGCCGAACCGCGCGAGGACGGCTCGCGCCGGACCACACGCTATGACATCGACATGACCAAGTGCATCTATTGCGGGTTCTGCCAGGAGGCCTGCCCGGTGGATGCCATCGTCGAGGGGCCGAATTTCGAGTTCGCCACCGAGACCCGCGAAGAACTGTTCTACGACAAGGAAAAGCTTCTGGAGAATGGCGAGCGCTGGGAATCCGAGATCGCCCGCAACCTTGAACTGGACGCGCCCTACAGATGAGTGAAAGCGTGGAAAACCTGATCCTGACGCAACTCCGGGAAATGGGCGAGGAAAACGCGCGGTTCCGCGAGGAGACCAAGTCGGACCTGGCCGAGCTTCGCAACCTGATCGGCGGTCAGGGCGTCATCCTGACGTCGATCGCCGGCTATATTCATCAGGTGGAAGAACGCGTGGAGAACCTGGAAAAGGAAGGTGACGCGTGACCGAAAAGCCCACCAACCCGTTCGAGGCGATGCTGGCACAGGCCCATGAGATGGCCCGCGCCTTCAATCCGGCGCTGGAGAACTTCAACCCCAAGGGGTTCGAGGGTCTGTGGCCCACCATGCCGCGCGAGGCGATGGAGTTCTGGTTCGGCAACACCGTCAACAAGGACGGGCTGGACGCGAAAACCCGTCTGCTTCTCACGCTTGCGGGGTTGACGATGCAGGGCGCGCAGGCCGATACCGCGCTGCGTCAGACGGTTCGCCATGCCGTCGAAGCCGGTGCGAAGAAACAAGAGATCGTGGAAACGATCGGTCAGATGTCGGTCTTTGCCGGCATTCCCGCCATGACCCGGGCGCTTGAACTGGCGCAGGAGGCCATGGCCGCGAACGAGGACGACGACACATGAGCGTATTTGCTTTCTACCTCTTTGCTCTGGGCGTCATCACAGGCGGGTTGTTCACCGTGATCGCCCGCCAGCCGGTGCATTCGGTGCTGTGGCTGATCCTGTCCTTCATCTCCGCTGCCGGGCTCTTCGTGCTGCTTGGGGCCGAGTTCGTGGCCATGCTGCTGGTGATCGTCTATGTGGGCGCGGTGGCGGTGCTGTTCCTGTTCGTGGTGATGATGCTGGACGTGGATTTCGCCGAGCTGAAGGCGGAGATGGCGAAATACATGCCGCTGGCGCTGCTGATCGGTCTGGTGATCCTGATGCAGCTCGTCATGGCCTTCGGGGCCTGGGAGAGCGCGCATGTCGCCTCCGAACTGCGGGCGCAGGTCACGCCGCTGGATCGCCACAACACCGAGGCGCTGGGGCTGATCCTCTATGACCAGTATTTCCTGATCTTCCAGCTGGCCGGGCTGATCCTGCTGGTGGCGATGATCGGGGCGATCCTGCTGACGCTGCGCCACCGCCAGGACATCAAGCGCCAGGACGTGCTGGCGCAGATGTATCGCGACCCGGCCAAGACGATGGAACTCAAGGACGTGAAACCGGGGCAGGGGCTCTAGGCCGCGCCCGTCCGAACGACAATCGCCGGGCCGCAGAGCCGGGCGGACACAAAGAAACCGAGGGACGACATGATTGGTTTGGAACACTACCTGACAGTGGCGGCGACGCTGTTTGTCATCGGTATCTTCGGCCTCTTCCTGAACCGCAAGAACGTGATCATCCTGCTGATGAGCATCGAGCTGATGCTGTTGGCGGTGAACATCAACCTCGTCGCCTTCTCGGCCTTTCTGGGCGACCTGGTGGGGCAGGTCTTCACGCTCTTCGTGCTGACCGTGGCCGCCGCCGAGGCCGCGATCGGGCTGGCGATCCTGGTCTGCTTCTTCCGCAACCGCGGCACCATCGCGGTCGAAGACGTCAACGTGATGAAGGGGTAAGAGACCATGGAAACCATCATCCTCTTCGCCCCGCTGGCCGGTGCGCTGATCTGCGGCTTCGGCTGGAAATTCATCGGCGAGACCGCCGCGCAATGGGTGGCCACGGGCCTGCTTTTCCTCGCCTGCGTTCTGTCCTGGATCGTGTTCTTCGCCTTCGACGGCGTGACCGAGTCGATCCCGGTGCTGCGCTTCATCGAAAGCGGCAGCCTGGCCACCGAGTGGGCCATTCGCATGGACCGGCTGACCGCGATCATGCTGATCGTCGTGACCACGGTCTCGGCGCTCGTGCATCTCTACAGCTTCGGTTACATGGCGCATGACGGGAACTTCAAGGAGGGCGAAAGCTATCGCCCCCGTTTCTTCGCCTACCTGTCCTTCTTCACCTTCGCCATGCTGATGCTGGTGACCGCCGACAACCTGGTGCAGATGTTCTTCGGCTGGGAGGGCGTGGGCGTCGCCTCCTACCTGCTGATCGGCTTCTACTATCGCAAACCTTCGGCCAACGCGGCGGCGATGAAGGCGTTCATCGTCAACCGGGTGGGCGATTTCGGCTTCGCGCTGGGGATCTTCGCACTGTTCTTCCTGGTGGACTCGATCAACTTCGACGACATCTTCGCCGAGACGCCGCGCCTGGCCGAGACCCAGATCACCTTCCTCTGGGCCGAGTGGAACGCGGTCGAGGTGGTGGGCGTGCTGCTCTTCATCGGGGCGATGGGCAAGTCGGCGCAGCTTCTGCTGCACACTTGGTTGCCCGACGCGATGGAGGGTCCGACCCCGGTGTCGGCGCTGATCCACGCCGCGACCATGGTCACGGCGGGCGTATTCCTGGTTTGCCGGATGTCGCCGCTTTACGAGTTCGCGGATGGCGCGGCCATGTTCATCACGGTGCTGGGCGCGACGACGGCCTTCTTCGCCGCGACCGTGGGTCTTGTGCAGACCGACATCAAGCGCGTCATCGCCTATTCGACCTGTTCGCAGCTGGGCTACATGTTCGTGGCCGCCGGCGTGGGTCTCTACTCGGCGGCGATGTTCCACCTGTTCACCCACGCCTTCTTCAAGGCACTGCTGTTTCTCGGCGCGGGCTCGGTCATCCACGCGATGCATCACGAGCAGGACATGACCAACTACGGCGGGCTGCGGAAGAAGATCCCCTATACCTTCTGGGCGATGATGATCGGCACGCTGGCGATCACCGGCGTGGGCATCCCGCTGACCGGCTGGATCGGCTTTGCCGGTTTCGCCTCGAAGGATGCTGTGATCGAGGGCGCCTATGCCGGAACCCAGGGCGGCTATGCCTTCTGGCTGCTGGTGATCGCCGCGCTCTTCACCTCGTTCTATTCCTGGCGTCTGATCTTCCTGACCTTCTTCGGGCAGCAGCGCGGCGACCGGCACACCCATGAGCATGCGCATGAAAGCCCCTGGACCATGCTGGCGCCGCTGGGCGTGCTGAGCCTGGGCGCCATCTTCGCCGGGATGATCTGGTATTCGGATTTCTTCGGCAAGACCAACGAGGTCGCCAAGTTCTTCGGCACCCCCTATGAACAGGTCGGCGCCGAGGAGGCTGCGGCCTATGCCGAGGCGAACCCCAAGGCGTCCGAGCTAAAATACAGATTCGGCGGCGCGCCAGGCGAGGGCGGCATCTATGTGGCCCCCGACAACCACGTGCTGCATGACGCGCATTACGTGCCGACCTGGGTGAAACTCTCGCCCTTCATCGCCATGCTGATCGGCTTGGCCGTGGCGGTCTGGTTCTACCTGCTGAACCCGTCCATGCCCCGGCGCCTGGCCGAGACCCAGCGTCCCCTCTACCTGTTCCTCTGGAACAAGTGGTATTTCGACGAGCTCTACGACGCGATCTTCGTCAAACCCGCCCTGTTCATCGGCCGCTTCCTGTGGAAGCACGGTGACGGGTCCACCATCGACGGGGCGGTCAACGGCGTGGCCATGGGCATCGTGCCCTTCTTCACCCGGCTCGCGGGCCGGGCCCAGTCGGGATACATCTTCACCTATGCCTTCTGGATGGTGCTGGGCATCGCCGCCCTCGTCACCTGGATGACCATCGGCAGGGGAGCGCAGTGATGGACAACCTTCTTTCGATCGTCACCTTCATCCCCGCGTTGGCCGCCCTGATCCTGGCCGTCTTCTTGCGGGGCGAGGACGAGGCCGCGCAGCGCAACGCCAAGTGGGCCGCGCTGTTTGCCACCACGATCACCTTCCTGGTGAGCCTGGGCATCCTGTTTGGCTTCGATCCCGAGAACACCGGCTTCCAGTTCGTGGAAGAGGCCGAATGGATGATGGGCCTGAAGTACAAGATGGGTGTGGACGGGATTTCGGTCCTGTTCGTGATGCTTACCACCTTCATCATGCCGATCACCATCCTGGCCAGCTGGGAGGTCAAGACACGCGTCAAGGAATACATGATCGCCTTCCTGCTTCTGGAAACGCTCATGCTGGGCGTGTTCATGGCGCTGGACCTGGTGCTGTTCTACCTGTTCTTCGAGGCCGGTCTGATCCCGATGTTCCTGATCATCGGCATCTGGGGCGGGGCGAACCGCATCTATGCGAGCTTCAAGTTCTTCCTCTACACCTTCCTCGGCTCGGTGCTGATGCTGGTGGCGATGGTCGGCATGTATTCGGATGCGGGCACCACCGACATTCCCACGCTGATGGCGCATCAGTTCAGCTTTGCCGATTTCGAGCTCTTGGGCATTCACGTCGTGGGCGGGATGCAGACGCTGCTCTTCCTGGCCTTCTTCGCCTCCTTCGCGGTGAAGATGCCGATGTGGCCGGTGCATACCTGGCTGCCCGACGCGCACGTGCAGGCGCCCACCGCGGGGTCGGTCGTGCTGGCCGCGATCCTGCTCAAGATGGGCGGCTACGGCTTCCTGCGCTTCTCGCTGCCGATGTTCCCGGTGGGCTCGGACGTGCTGGCGCCGCTGGTTCTGTGGATGAGCGCGATTGCGGTGGTTTACACCTCGCTCGTGGCGCTGGTGCAGGAGGACATGAAGAAACTCATTGCCTATTCCTCGGTGGCGCATATGGGCTTCGTCACCATGGGCATCTTCGCCGCCAACCAACAGGGCGTGGACGGGGCCATCTTCCAGATGATCAGCCACGGCTTCATCTCGGCGGCGCTCTTTCTCTGCGTCGGCGTGATCTATGACCGGATGCACACGCGCGAGATCGACGCCTATGGCGGCCTGGTGAACCGGATGCCCGCCTATGCGCTGGTCTTCATGCTCTTCACCATGGCCAATGTGGGCCTGCCGGGCACCAGCGGGTTCGTGGGCGAGTTCCTGGCCCTGATGGGCGCCTTCCAGGTGAACACATGGGTGACGGCGGTGGCCGCGCTCGGCGTGATCTTCTCGGCGGGCTACGCGCTCTGGCTCTATCGGCGGGTGGTGTTCGGGGATCTCATCAAGGAGAGCCTCAAGACAATCTCCGACATGACCTGGCGCGAGCGCGTGGTCTTCGCCCCGCTGATCGTGATGACCCTCTGGCTGGGCGTCTATCCCGCGCTCGTCACCGATATCATCGGCCCGTCCACCGCGGCGCTGGTCGAAACCTATGACCAGGCGCTGGCCGCGGCAGAGGCCGCGACCCAGATCGCCTCGCAGTAAGGAGCCCAGGAGATGATCCAGGCTGATCTGACAGTCATCCTGCCGGAGATCGTTCTCGCGGTCTCGGCCATGCTGGCCCTGTTGGTGGGGGTCTACACGACCAAGGACAAGCTGGCGCCCGTGCTGGTCTGGCTGACCGCGGCGCTGATGGCGGTGCTGGCGGTGTGGATCGCCACGCGGTCCAGCGGCACGGCAATCGCCTTCGGCGGCATGTTCGTCGACGACGCTTTCTCGCGCTTCGCCAAGGTGGCGATCCTGCTTTCGGCCGCCGCCGTGCTGGTGATGAGCCAGGACTACATGGCGCGGCGCCAGATCCTGCATTTCGAGTATCCCGTCCTGGTCTCGCTTGCCGCGGTGGGGATGATGGTCATGGTCTCGGCCGGCGACCTGATCGCGCTCTACATGGGGCTCGAGCTGCAATCGCTGGCGCTCTACGTCGTGGCCAGCCTGCGCCGTGACAGCGCGCGCTCGACCGAGGCGGGGCTGAAGTATTTCGTGCTGGGCGCGCTCAGCTCGGGCCTGCTGCTCTATGGCGCGTCGCTGGTCTATGGCTATGCCGGGACCACGCTGTTTTCCGGCATCGTCCAGGTGGCGCAGCATGGCGAGGTGTCGCTTGGCCTGCTCTTCGGGCTGATCTTCCTGATCTCGGGCCTGGCCTTCAAGGTCTCGGCGGTTCCTTTCCACATGTGGACGCCCGATGTCTACGAGGGCTCGCCCACCCCGGTGACGGCCTTCTTCGCCACCGCGCCCAAGGTCGCGGCGATGGCCCTCTTCGCGCGGCTTCTGTTCGACGCCTTCGGCAACGCGGTCGCGGATTGGAGCCAGGTCATCGCCTTCCTGTCGCTCCTGTCCATGTTCCTGGGCGGGGTCGCGGCGATCGGGCAGCGCGACATCAAACGGCTGATGGCCTATTCCTCGATCGCGCATATGGGCTATGCGATGATGGGCCTCGCCGCAGGCACCGCGCTGGGGGTGCAGGCGATGCTGGTCTACATGGCGATCTACGTGACCATGAACGTGGGCACCTTCGCCTTCATCCTGATGATGAGCCGCGACGGGCGGCCTGTCACCGACATCACCGCGCTCAACATGTATGCCAAGCGCGAGCCCGGCAAGGCGCTGGCCATGCTGGTGCTGCTGTTCAGCCTGGCGGGCGTGCCGCCGATGCTGGGCTTCTTCGCCAAGCTCTACGTGCTGCGCGCGGCCTATGAGGCGGGGCTGATCTGGCTGGCCGTGGCCGGCGTGGTGGCCAGCGTGATCGGGGCCTTCTACTACCTGCGCATCGTCTACTACATGTATTTCGGCGAAGAGGGCGAGGAACTCGACCGGGGCGGCTCGAAAGTGCTCTGGGGCTTCCTGATGGCCTCGGCGGCGGTGATGATCCTCGGCATCGTCAACATGTTCGGCGTCGAGGGTGCCGCGGCAGCGGCGGCGCTGGTGCTGGTCAACTGACCCGGCGCGCTGTCAAAAGGCCGCGCCTGCGGCGCGATTCCGATTATTGCGCCCGCCATTCGGCGGGCGCGGTGCCTTCGGCGAGAGTATTTGCCAAAGAGAAGAAGCCATGAACGCCTGGCCCGAGGGATACGGTCTGCATGTGCTGGACGAGGTGGACAGCACGCTGGACGAGGCCGCGCGGATCGCGCCGAGGTTGACCGGGCCGGTCTGGATCCTGGCGCACCGGCAGACCCGGGGCCGCGCGCGGCGCGGGCGGGCCTGGTCCGATCCGCCGGGCAACCTGGCCGCGACGCTGGTGATGCGACCCGAGGGCGGCGTGGCCCAGGCGGCGCTGCGCTCCTTCGTGGCGGCGCTGGCGCTGTTCGATGCCTGCGTGGCGGTGACCGGGCGGGCCGAGGGGCTGGCGCTGAAATGGCCCAATGACGTGTTGCTCAACGGTGGCAAGCTGGCCGGTATCCTGCTGGAAGGCGTGGGGGCCGGGGGGCGGATGGACTGGCTCTCCATAGGCATCGGCGTCAACCTCGCGGGCGTGCCCGACCGGGTGGAGGAGGGGGCCGTTCGGCCCGTCTCGCTTCTGTCCGAGACCGGGGCTGAGGTGACGCCGGAGGAATTCCTGGCCGAGTTGGCCGCTGCCTATGCCCGGCACGAAGCGACCTTCTCGGCCCGGGGCTTCGCGCCGATCCGCACGCTCTGGCTGGAACGCGCCGCGCGGCTGGGCGAAACGGTGACCGCGCGCACCGGGACCCGCGAGACGGTGGGCCGGTTCGACAGCGTGGATGCGGACGGCAACCTGGTCCTGATCACCGCGCGGGGGCGTGAGGCGATCCCGGCGGCCGAGGTCCATTTCTGAAGGGGAGCGAGCATAATGCTTCTGGCCATAGACTGCGGTAACACCAATACCGTGTTCTCGATCTGGGACGGGTCCGAGTTCCTGTGCACCCTGCGCACCTCGACTCATCACGCGCGCACGGCGGATGCCTATTTCACCTGGTTCGCGACGCTGGTGAAACACTACGGGATCGAGGCGGACATTACCGATGTCATCATCTCCTCGACCGTGCCGCGCGTCGTGTTCAACCTGCGCGTCTTCTCCGACCGCTTCTTCAATTGCCGCCCGATGGTGGTGGGCAAACCCGACTGCCTTCTGCCGGTGAACCCGCGCGTGGACAAGGGCACGATCGTGGGCCCCGACCGGCTGGTGAACACCGCCGGGGCCTTCGACCGGCACGGGGGCGACCTGATCGTGGTCGATTTCGGCACCGCCACCACCTTTGATGTGGTGGATACTGA
This sequence comes from Paracoccaceae bacterium, assembly GCA_003511785.1. Classification (GTDB taxonomy): domain Bacteria; phylum Pseudomonadota; class Alphaproteobacteria; order Rhodobacterales; family Rhodobacteraceae; genus UBA7951. The sequence goes on along the minus strand of DOIS01000396.1, from coordinate 51 downwards.
CGGGGCCTATATCGGCGGGGGGATCGCGCCGGGGGGGAATTTAAGCCTTGA
>DOIS01000356.1 GCA_003511785.1 Paracoccaceae bacterium | reverse complement strand
TAGCGCAACCAGAGCGAGGTTTTGCGCAACCATCTATCGCGGTGCCGAAAACCGCGACGGGCGGCTGTGCCAATTCAGCCATTGCTAAGGTTTTTTTGCGTCAATCGAGGGCGTGCGAGGCGGCGATTCGCAGTTAAGGATTGATTCGGCAGGGCAAAAAAGCGAATAATGAAAGAAAAAGCAGGCAGAACGAGCAGTATAGGGGCGCCGAGAATGTCGAAAATCGCATTGGTGGACGACGACAGGAATATCCTGACGTCCGTGTCCATGACGCTCGAGGCCGAGGGCTTCGAGGTCGAAACCTACAATGACGGGCAGGCCGCGCTGGACGCGTTCAACAAGAAATTGCCCGACATGGCGGTTCTGGATATCAAGATGCCGCGCATGGATGGCATGGACCTGCTTCAGCGGTTGCGCCAGAAAACCACGATGCCGGTGATTTTCCTGACCTCCAAGGACGACGAGATCGACGAGGTGCTCGGTCTGCGCATGGGCGCCGACGACTACGTGAAAAAGCCGTTTAGCCAAAGGCTTCTAGTGGAACGCATCCGGGCGCTGCTGCGTCGTCAGGAGGCGGTGGCCGGAGACGCGGAGGGCACCGGACCCGAGGCCAAGGTGATGGAGCGCGGCCACCTGCGCATGGATCCCCTGCGCCACGCGGTCACCTGGAAGGGGAAGGACGTGTCCTTGACCGTGACCGAGTTCCTGCTGCTTCAGGCACTGGCCCAGCGGCCCGGTTTCGTGAAATCCCGCGACCAGCTGATGGACGTGGCCTATGACGATCAGGTCTATGTGGACGACCGCACGATCGACAGTCATATCAAGCGCTTGCGCAAGAAGATGCGCGGTGCGGACCCCGAGTTCTCGGCGATCGAGACGCTTTACGGTATCGGCTACCGGTATAACGAAGAATAACTGAGTTTCACGGCCTCCGGGCCCTGCCGAAAGGACCGCCGTGCGCGACACCGGCACCACCACGCACCCTTCCAGCGGCGATGTCGTGCTGGGCGACGATTGGGTCGCCCCCGACAGCACCGTGGAAGAGGCTTTGCAGGCCAAGCGGGCGCGGCGCAGCATCTTCTCGATCCGTTCATCGCCGCTGACCAGAAAGATCATCACGTTCAACCTGATCGCGCTGATCATCCTCGTCTCGGGCATCCTCTATCTCAACGCCTCGCGCGACAAGCTGGTGTTGCAACGCGCCAGCGCACTGGTGGCCGAGGCCGAGCTTATCGCCAATGTCTTCGAGGCGCAGATGCCCAGGGGGCCGGTCAACCTGGCGGCCGGAGACGGGATCGAGGTGGACAGCACGCTCGGGCTTCTCACGCTGCGCCGCGGGGTCGAGGTCTTTGTCTACGACACCGCCAGCCAGGTGGCCGGGCGGACGAAGGGTGACGGGCAAAGCCCGGTGCTCGATGCGCTCAATCCCGGCGAAGGCGGGCGCACGCTCATCAGCGACGCGCTGGCGGCCCTTTGGAGCGGGTTGTCCTCTCTCGTTTCGCCGCGCACCGCGACGACGCCGCCCACGCTCGAAGAGCAGCTCGCGCGTATCGTGCCGGCGGCCCTCGACGGCAACACCAAGGTTCAAACCGGTGTCCAGACTCCCGGCGGCTCGGTCTTTGCGGCGGTCACCCCGATCCGGCAGGCCGGCACGGTGGTCGGCGCCGTCGGCGTCGCCACCCCCTCCGGCGAGATCGACGCGCTGGCCCGGGCCGAGCGCGAGCGCGTGTTGCAGATGTTCATCGTGGCGATCCTGGTCTCCATCGGGCTGAGCCTGGTGCTGGCCTCGACCATTGCCAACCCCTTGGCTGACCTGGCCGAGGCGGCCGAGGTTGGACGCGACAGCAACGCTCGCAGGGTCAATCCCGGCCGTATCCGCATCCCCGACCTGTCGGCCCGTCCCGACGAGATCGGGCGCCTGAGCAAGGCGCTGCATGGCATGGTCTCGGCGCTCTACAACCGGATCGAGGGCAATGAACAATTCGCCGCCGACGTGGCGCACGAGATCAAGAATCCGCTGGCCAGCCTGCGTTCGGCGGTGGGCACCTTGCGCATGGTCAAGCGCGAGGATCAACGCGACAAGCTTCTGGACGTGATCGAACATGATGTGCGCCGCCTTGATCGGCTGGTCAGCGACATCTCCAACGCATCGCGCCTGGACTCCGAACTGGTCAAAGAAGAAGAGGAACGGTTCGACCTGCTCAAGATGCTGGGCAATCTCAACCAGTACCTTGGCGAAGACGCGCGCGCCAAGGGGATCGACTATATCACCGACATGCCGGGCGAGCCGGTCGTCATCACCGGGCTCGAGGCGCGGCTGGCGCAGGTCTTCGTCAACCTCATCACCAACGCGATTTCCTTCTGCGAGGAGGGCGACGCGATCCGGGTCTGGGCCCGGCGCCGCGAGAACCGGGTGCTGGTCGTGGTCGAGGATACCGGCCCCGGCATCCCCGAGCAGGCCCTGTTCAAGATCTTCAAACGGTTCTACTCGCAACGCCCCGACGAGCATTTCGGAAACAATTCGGGTTTGGGCCTCGCGATCTCCAAGCAGATCGTCGAGGCGCATGGCGGAGTGATCTGGGCCGAGAACATCCGCCCGACCGAGGCCGACCCCGCCTCGGACCCGCTGGGCGCGCGGTTCGTCGTGGGTCTGCCGGTCTGACGGATGGCCGCGCCGGCGCCACCCGAAAGCAGCATCATCCATGCAAGCTGCGTGGCGCGCGACGGAACCGGCTTGCTGATCCGCGGCCCTTCGGGCAGTGGCAAGAGCGCGCTGGCATTGCAGCTCATGGCGCTTGGCGCAGGGCTTGTCGCCGATGACCGGGTTGTTCTGACGACCGGGCCGAGCGGGCTGATCGCCGACGCCCCCGCCGCCATCCGGGGCTTGATCGAGGCGCGTGGCCTGGGCCTGCTGCGCGCGGACCCGTGTGGTCCGGTGCATGTCGCCTGGCTTCTCGACCTGGAGAATGTCGAGACCGAGCGGCTTCCCCCCGAACGGGAAACCATGCTCCTGGGGCATCCCGTCCCCTTGCTTTTCCGCGCCGACACGCTCCATTTTCCGGCAGCCCTCTATCAATTGCTGGCGAAGGGACGGCGCGGCGATACATGAGTTTGCGATCACAGGACCCTTATTGGCTGGTACTGGTGACCGGCCCGTCGGGCGCGGGGCGTTCCACCGCGATTCATGTTCTCGAGGACCTAGGTTTCGAAGCCATCGACAACATGCCGCTCAGCCTGATGCCGCGGCTTCTCGATGGCCCGGCCCCGCAACGCCCCCTGGCGCTGGGCGTGGACACACGCAATCGCGACTTCTCGACCGCGGCACTGCTCGAGCTGCTCGTCGCCTTGCGAGGCCGCCCCGACTGCCAACTCAGCCTGCTCTACCTCGACTGCCGCCCGGACATCCTGTTGCGTCGGTTCTCCGAGACCCGGCGCCGGCACCCGATGGCCCCGGCCGAAAGCCCGGAACAGGGGGTCTCGCGCGAGCTTGATCTGCTCGCCCCGGTGCGCGATCGCGCCGACATCCTGGTCGATACCTCCGAGTTGAACGTGCACCAGCTGCGCGAAGAGATCGAGCGCTGGTTCGCGGCCGATCGCGGCCCGCGCCTGTCGGTGTCGGTGCAGTCCTTCTCCTACAAACGCGGACTGCCGCGCGGCATCGACATGGTCTTCGACGTCCGCTTCCTGTCGAACCCCTATTGGACGCCCGATCTCCGCCTGCTCGACGGGCGCGATGCGCCGGTGCAGGCCCATGTCGCGGCGGACCCGCTCTTCGCCCCGTTCTTCACACGGGTTCACGACCTCGTGTCGCTCCTCTTGCCGGCCTACGAGAGCGAGGGCAAATCGCATCTCACCATCGGTTTCGGCTGCACCGGGGGGCAGCACAGGTCGGTCACCCTGGCGGAACGGCTGGCCAAAGCCCTTGCGGAGGATGGGCAGCAGGTGTCAATTAGGCATCGCGAACTGGAACGCCACAACACGGACGAGGGGCCCGCTTGATCGGAATCGTGATCGTCGCGCATGGCATGCTGGCCAAGGAATACCTGGCGGCGATCGAACACGTGGTCGGCCCGCAGCCGGGCATGCGCGCCATCGCCATCGAGTCCGACCACGACCGGGACGCCAAGCAGGCCGAGATCTGCCAGGCCGCGGACGCCGTGGATACCGGCGATGGCGTGGTGGTCGTGACCGACCTGTTCGGCGGGTCGCCCTCGAATCTCAGCCTGCGCGCCTGCGCGCCGGAGAACCGGCGCATCCTCTACGGCGCGAATCTGCCGATGCTGATCAAATTGTCCAAGAGCCGCCACATGCCGGTGGCCGAAGCGGTGCGCGGGGCGATAGATGCGGGCAAGAAATACATCAACACCCAGACAATCTCCTCGACCTGAAGGATTTTTTGCCGACATGGTTCAACGCACGCTGGAAATCGTCAACGAGAAGGGCTTGCACGCGCGTGCCTCGGCCAAGCTGGTCGAGGTGGTCGAGGGGTTCGATGCCACGGCCGAGATCTGCCGCGACGGGTTGTCCGCCTCGGGCGACAGCATTATGGGTCTTTTGATGTTGGCAGCGTCCAAGGGAACGACTATTGACGTTCAGACGTCGGGACCGGATGCCGATGCGCTGGCGGATGCCATCGAGACGCTGGTGAAAGCCAGGTTCGGCGAGGATTTCTGAGCGCCCGGACAGCGCGAGGAACGGGATGGGCAAGGTGGCGGATACCGCGCATGACAGCAAGGGCCTCACGGGTGGCACCCGCGAGCGCACGGCCGAGGTCTATGACCGGCGCACGCTGACCTACGCAAATTCCTTCGACGATCCCTGGACCTCTTTCGCGATCAAGTCGATCGAATGGATGACCGGGAAGTTGACGATCCTGCGCATGGTCAAGCAGTTCGAGCGGCAGAACGCCGATTATCGCGGGCAGGATTTCTGGCGCGGGGCGCTGGACACGATGGGAATCGACCTTCTGACGCCCTCCGCACAGCTGGCCAACATCCCCAAGGACGGCCCTGTCGTGGTGGTCGCAAACCACCCGCACGGTATGGTGGACGGCATGATCCTGGCCGACCTGATCGGGCGCGTGCGGCTCGATTACCGTATCCTGACCCGCTCAGTGCTGACCGGGCTGGACGAGGCGGCGACCTCATTCATGATCCCCGTGCCCTTCCCGCACGACCCCGAGGCGCAGCGCAAGATGGTCGAGATGCGCGGCCGCGCCATGGCCCATCTGAGCGATGGCGGCGCGGTGGCGCTGTTTCCCTCGGGGGTGGTGATGTCCTCGGACAGCTGGTGGGGGCCGCCGGTCGAGCGCGAATGGAGCGCCTTTACCGCCAAGATGATCCGCAAATCCGGTGCACGTGTCGTGCCGATCTTCTTTCCGGGCCGCAATTCACGCGCCTATCAGATCGCCTGTCAGGTTTCGCCGATCCTGCGCCAGGGGTTGCTCCTGCACGAGATCGTGCGCTCCTGCCACAAGCCGCAGGCGCCGATCATAGGGGCGCCGCTGACCGAGGAGCAGATGGCCCCGCTGGCCACCGACCCGCGCGGATTCATGGCTTGGCTACGTCAGCACACGCTCTCGCTGGGTCAGAGTGCGGATTCCGTGGGCGCCAAGAGTTTTTGAAAACTCCTGGCAAATTTCTTCCAAGAAACTTCCGGTGCTTGGATCAGCGCGTCGGAACCGGCGTCTCGCCGCGATAATCGTAGAAGCCGCGCTGGGCCTTCCGGCCCAGCCAGCCTGCTTCGACATACTTGGTCAACAGCGGGCAGGGGCGATACTTGGTGTCGGCCAGCCCGTCGTGCAGAACGTTCATGATCGCCAAGCAGGTATCCAGCCCGATGAAATCGGCCAGTTCCAGCGGCCCCATCGGATGGTTGGCGCCCAGCTTCAGGGACTGGTCGATCGACTGCACCGAGCCCACGCCTTCGTAGAGCGTGTAGACCGCCTCGTTGATCATCGGTATCAGGATGCGGTTCACGATGAAGGCAGGAAAATCCTCGGAGCTGACGGCGGTCTTGCCCAGCCGGTCCACCACTTCCTTGCAGGCGGTGAAGGTGGGTTCATCCGTCGCGATTCCGCGGATCAGCTCGACCAGTTGCATCACGGGGACCGGGTTCATGAAATGGAAGCCCATGAACTTCTCGGGGCGGTCCGTTCGGCTGGCCAACCGGGTGATCGAGATCGAGGAGGTGTTCGAGGTCAGGATCGTCTCGGGCTTCACGTGGGGCAGGAGATCTTCGAAGATCGCCTGCTTGATGCTCTCCCGTTCGGTGGCCGATTCGATCACCAGGTCTGCCTGCCCCACATCGGACAAGGTCCGTGTCGCACGGATGCGGGCGAGGGCAGATGTCATGTCATCTTCGCTGATCTTGCCGCCGCCGACCTGCCGGCCCATGTTCTTCTCGATCCGGGCCACGGCGGCATCCAGGGCCTCCTGGCTGATGTCGTTGAGGATAACGTCATACCCGGCCAGCGCCATCACATGCGCAATGCCGTTGCCCATCTGGCCCGCGCCAATTACTCCGACCGTCTGAATCGCCATCCTGTCGCCCCTTGTCCTGTCTGGCGCGACCTTATCGGGCGCGGGCCACCCGGGACAAGGGGGCAGGGCATCATGCCGACCGGAACGGTATGCGTCGAATTGCAGCATTAGCGAATTGGAAACGCCTCGGGGGTCATGCTCGCATCGGGTGAGAAAATCTGGTGGGAGACATGAGCTTTCAGAGACCGGGCGCGGGGGCGCCCGATGCAACGTCATGCCGCTACGGTGGCTCGCGCCTGCTGTTCCGCGGACCGCGCCGCAGGCCGGTGGGCAAATACCTGGCCTGTCTCGGCGGGTCCGAGACCTTCGGGCGGTTCGTGGGGCAGCCCTTTGCCGCGCAACTGGAGCAGGCCCTGGGCCTGCCCGTCATTAACCTGGGCAGCGTCAATGCGGGTCTCGACGCGTTCCTTGCCGAGAAACCGGTGCTCGACATTGCTGCCGGGGCACGGGCCTCTGTGGTGCAGCTGTCCGGGGCGCAGAACCTGAGCAACCCGTTCTACAGAGTGCATCCGCGCCGCAACGACCGCTTCATCGAGCCGTCCGAGCGTCTGGCCACGCTGTTTCCCGAGGTCGATTTCACCGAGGTTCATTTCACACGGCATCTGCTGGCGCTGCTGCGACGCACCGACCCCGCCCGCTTTGGCGAGCTGCGCGCGACGCTGCGGACCGCCTGGCTGGAGCGCATGGGCCGCCTCCTGCGCCGGCTCGGCCCTGATACCGTGCTGCTCTGGCTGCGCTATCCCGACACGCTCCCCGAGGCGAGGGATCTGGGCCCGGAGCCACTGATGGTGGACCGGCCGCTGATCGCGGCGTTGCGCCCGCTGCCCCGCGAACTGGTGGAGGTGCCGGTGATCCCATCCATCCATTCTGGCGATCTGGACATGATGAGTTATGCGCCGATGGAGCGCCCTGTCGCCGAACAGGCGCTTGGCCCGGCGGCGCATCACGACATCGCGGACCGGCTGATGCGCACCCTGCGCAGCCATGCCTGACGTGAAAAGGCCCGCCACGGAGGCGGGCCTTTGGCGATGGTGTAAGGCAGCCTTGCGCCCTGACGCGGGGCTTAAAGCTTCTCGGTCAGTTCGGGCACGGCGGTGAACAGGTCCGCAACCAGGCCGTAATCGGCCACTTGGAAGATCGGCGCCTCTTCGTCCTTGTTGATGGCGACGATGATCTTGCTGTCCTTCATGCCGGCGAGGTGCTGGATCGCGCCGGAAATGCCGACCGCGATATACAGTTCCGGCGCCACGACCTTGCCGGTCTGGCCCACCTGCCAGTCGTTCGGCGCATAGCCCGAATCGACCGCGGCCCGGCTGGCGCCGATAGCCGCGCCCAACTTGTCGGCCAACTGCTCGACGATCTTGAAGTCCTCTTCCGAGCCGACACCACGCCCGCCCGAGACCACGACCTTGGCCGAAGTGAGTTCGGGGCGGTCACTTTCCGCCACCTTGTCCTCGACCCATTCCGACAGGCCGGGGTTCTCGGCCGCGCTCACGGTCTCGACCGGGGCCGAGCCGCCTTCGCCCGCGGCGTCGAAGGTCGAGGTACGGAAGGTCACCACTTTCTTTTCATCCGAGCTCTTGACCGTCTGCACGGCGTTGCCGGCATAGATCGGGCGTTCGAAGGTGTTGCCATCGACCACGGCCGAGGCGTCCGAAATCACCATCACGTCCAGCAGCGCTGCCACGCGCGGCATCACGTTCTTGGCGCCGGTGGTGGCAGGGGCCACGATATGCTCGTAGTCACCGGCCAGCGACACGATCAGCGCGGCGGTGGATTCGGCCAGGCGGTGGCCCAGCGTCTCGTCCTCGGCGACCAGCACCTTGGACACACCGTCGATCTTCGACGCGGCCTCGCCGGCTGCGGCGGCGGATGCGCCGGCACAGAGCACGGTCACCTCGCCCAGCTGCTTGGCGGCCGTCATGGCCTTGGCGGTGGCGTCCATCGCCAGTTCGCCGTTATTGACTTCGGCAAGAAGAAGAACAGCCATCACACAGCCCCCGCTTCCTTGAGTTTCGACACAAGCTCGTCAACCGACTCGACCATGATGCCGGCCGCGCGTTCCGCGGGTTCGGCGGTCTTGACGATCTCGAGACGCGGGGCGACGTCGACGCCGTAATCGGCGGCGGTCTTTTCGTCCAGCGGCTTCTTCTTGGCCTTCATGATGTTGGGAAGCGACGCGTAGCGCGGCTCGTTTAGGCGCAGGTCCACTGTGACGATCGAGGGCATCTTGACCTTGATCGTCTGCAAGCCGCCATCGACCTCGCGGGTCACGACCGCGTTGTCACCGTCGATGTCCACCTCGGAGGCGAAGGTCGCCTGGGACCAGCCCAGCAGCGCCGACAGCATCTGCCCGGTGGCGTTCATGTCGTTGTCGATCGCCTGCTTGCCGCAGAGAACCAGGCCCGGCTGCTCCTCTTCCACGACACCTTTCAGGATCTTGGCCACGGCCAGCGGCTCGATGTCCTGGTGCACGTCCTCGGTCGCCACGACCAGGATCGCCCGGTCGGCACCCATGGCCAGCGCGGTGCGCAGGGTTTCCTGTGCCTGCTTGACGCCGATCGAAACAGCCACGACCTCTTCGGCCTTGCCGGCTTCTTTCAGGCGGATCGCCTCTTCGACGGCGATTTCGTCGAACGGGTTCATCGACATCTTGACGTTGGCGAGATCGACACCGCTCCCGTCCGCTTTGACGCGAACCTTCACGTTGTAGTCGATCACGCGCTTGACGGTTACAAGGACCTTCATCTCTGCGTTCTCTCCTTACAGTGACGGAGCGCCGACCGGCGGCCCTCCCATTGCTCTCCGAGACAGAGATAGCCGCTTGCGCCACCGGGCAACAGGGCAAATTCGTCACAACAGGGCCCGCGGACGCCGCGTTTTGGCATTTGCGGCGCGCGCGACGCCACGTAGGATGGGTTTTCAACCCACCCTGGCGGGGGGCGTCGCTGGCTATTCCACTGGAGAGACCGCCGCTTCGCTGACGCTCAGCGGTTCGCGCCCGCCCT
>DOIS01000230.1 GCA_003511785.1 Paracoccaceae bacterium | reverse complement strand
CCATTGTCTGATCGCTTGCCTGATCACTTGTCTAACCGCGCCAATTGCCCTTTTCCCACATGGAACTGAAGGCTTCGCGGTAGGTGGGATAGCGCATTTTGCCGCCCAAGAGTTTTAGCAGTTTCTTGTTGGAGCAGCGTTTACATTCCCCATAGAAGGACCGTGCCATAGGTGACATTTTCATGGTCTCGAAGTCCTGCAAAGGTGGCACATCAACGCCCATGAGATTTGCAGCATATTCAACCACATCAGGAGCCGGGGCTGGTTCGTCATCGCACAGATTATAGACGCCACCCTTGTTCTTGCGCGCGGCGATGGCGCCAGCCAGAGCGATGTCTTCGACATGAATGCGCGAAAACACCTGCCCCGGCTTGATGATCCGCCGCAGTCCGCCTTTCTTCAGCTTAGAAAACGGCCCCCGGCCCGGCCCGTAGATGCCCGCAAGGCGAAAGATGTGCAGCGGCAGGCCGGGGATCGCGGCCCAGTCCTGCTCGGCCTGCAACCGCCAGCGCCCGCGTTCGGCCGTCGGGGTCGCCGGCGTGGTTTCATCGACCCAGCCCCCCTTGTGGTCGCCATAGACGGCGGTGGTCGACAGGTACCCGACCCAGTCGAACTGCCCGGCGCGCGCGGCAATCTCGTCCCGCAGGGCGGCCAGAACCGGATCTCCCTTGGCCGTGGGCGCGGTCGAAATCAGCAGATGCGTGACCCCATCCAGATCGGGGGCTTCGCCCGGCCAGACCAGCGGTTCGGCCCCGGCGGCGCGGATGGCGTCCTTCTCGGCGGCATCGCGGGTGGTTCCGACGATGCGCCAACCCTTGAGGGCCAGCCGGCGCGACAGGGCGCGGGCGGTATAGCCGTGCCCGAATGAAAAAAGCGTTCCAGTCATGGCCCCTTGATGAGCGCGCCGAGGGCGGGATGCAAGCGCCGGATGGCCGCACTTGATTCGAATCCCCGCCTGCGCCTTCATGGTGTCATGAGTGATGACAAACCCAGCCTGCACGCGGCCTATGCGCTGAAAACTCCGGCAGACAACAAACGGCTCTACGCCGAATGGGCCGGAGATTACGATCGCGGATTCGCCGCGCGCGAGGATTACCAGCTGCATATCCACACCGCCCGCGCCTTTGTCGGCGCCGGAGGACAGGGTCCGGTGTTGGATGTGGGCGCGGGAACCGGCCTGTGCGGCGCGGTTCTGGACGATCTGGGCGTGGGGCCGATCGATGCCACCGACATCAGCGCCGAGATGCTGGACGTGGCGATGACCAAGGACATCTATCGCGACGCCATCGTGGCCGACCTGACCGAGGGCATTCCCGTGCCGCCGGGAAGCTATTCGGGCATCGTGAGTTCCGGCACGTTCACCCACGGCCATGTCGGCCCGGACGGGGTCGATCATCTCTTGCGCGCCGCCCGCCACGGGGCCCAGTTCGCTCTTTCGGTCAATGCCGCGCATTACGCCGAGCAAGGGTTCGAGGCCGCCTTCGCCCGGCTGGTCACGGCACGCGCGATACAGAAGCTCAGCCTGGTCGAAGTGCCGATCTACGGCGACCTCGCGTCCGGTCCGCACAAGGACGACACGGCCTTCGTCGTTCTGTTCGAACGCGGCTGACGCCACACGAAAACCGTATCCTGGCGCGCATTGATCTTCGGCGACAGGATCAGCTCGCGTGATCCGATCCCTCCGCATCGAGGATCGCCTTCAGCTCCACCAAGTGGCGGGTGTCCTGCTCGGGATAGCTCTCGAGTTCGCGCGCGGTCTTCTCGGCGATCTCGTCGGGCAGAACCCGCAGCGGCTGACCGGTCTGGAGCGCCCGGATATAGGTCTCCGCGGCGCGCTCGAAGTAATACAGGCGGTTGAAGGTCTCGGCCACCGTATCGCCAATTACCAGAACCCCGTGATTGCCCATGATCAGCACCTTCTTCTTCGGATCGGACATCAGCCCGGCGCAGCGCGCGCCCTCATCCTCGAAAGCCAGCCCGCCATATCCCTCGTCGATCACGTAGCGGTTGAAGAAGGTGGCGCAGTTCTGGTCGATCGGCGGCAGGGTCGAATCCGCGAGGCTGGCCAGGACCGTGGCGAAGATCGAATGCACATGCATGACGCAGCGGGCGTGCGGGCAATGGCGGTGAACGCCCCCATGCAGCCCCCAGGCGGTGGGGTCCGGGGCGTCCGGCCCGTCCAGCGCCGCGGGGTCGTCGGTGTTCAGCTCCAACAGGTCCGAGGCCTTGATTCGGCTGAAATGCACCTGGTTGGGGTTCATCAGAAACCGGGTGCCGGCCTCATCGACGGCTAGCGAGAAATGGTTGGCAACGGCCTCGTGCATGTTCAGCCGCGCGGTCCAGCGGAAAGCCGCTGCCAGATCGACCCGTTCCTGCCAGTGGTCCATGTTCGGGCGCAGGTTGGCGACGCTCATCGTGATGCCTCCTTTCGGTTTGCAGGGCAGACTGACCTCCCGCGCCATATTGTCCAGCGAAAATCCGGGGTACCCCACCGGCCGCCGAGGGCCGAAGCGTCCGTCTACCCGCTTGACGGTTGCAAACCCGTGACCGACCCTGCGCCCCACCAACCGAGGAGCCCCGCATGTCCGATGCCGCCACCTGTCCGATGACCGATCCCACCGGCTGCCCTGTCTCGCCGCGCGCAGCCGGGTTCGACCCGTTCGGAAGGGACTATCTCGCCGATCCGGCGCAGGCGCTGGCGTGGGCCCGGGCGCAGGAGCCTGTATTCTACTGCCCCGAGATCGGCTATTGGGTGGTGACGCGTTACGACGACGTCAAGGCGATGTTCCGCGACAACATCCTGTTTTCGCCCGCCATCGCGCTGGAGAAGATCACCGCGGCCCCGCCCGAGGCGGCGAAGATCCTGGAAAGCTATGGCTATGCCATGCAGCGTACCATGGTGAACGAGGACGAGCCCGACCACATGGCCCGGCGCCGCCTGCTGCTCGAGGATTTCCTGCCCGAGAACCTAGCGAAACACGAGCCGGCCGTGCGGCGCCTTGCCCGGGAGTACATGGATCGGTTCATCGACCGCGGGCGTGCCGACCTGGTGGCCGAGATGTTCGCGGAAATCCCCCTGACCGTGGCGCTGCATTTCCTGGGCGTGCCCGAGGACGGCTCGCAGGAGCTGCGCAAATTTGCGGTGGCGCATACACTCAACACCTGGGGCCGGCCCACGCCCGAGCAACAGATCGAGGTCGCACGCAACGTGGGCCGGTTCTGGCAGACGGCGAACCGCATCCTCGACGAGATGTGGGCTGATCCCACGGGCGAGGGCTGGATGTTCGAGACCATCCGCCAGCACATGAAACACCCCGATATCGTCCCTGAAAGCTACATGCG
>DOIS01000402.1 GCA_003511785.1 Paracoccaceae bacterium | reverse complement strand
CCATCACCCAGCGCAGCGCCTCCAGAAGGTTGGACTTGCCGCATCCATTGGGCCCCACGACCCCGGTCAGCCCGTCCGAGATGATCAGATCGGTCGGATCGACGAAGCTCTTGAAGCCGGTGAGTCTGAGCCTGGAGAAACGCACAAGCCTGCCCGCGATGATTCCCGTGGATGGGAAATCTGACGCGGCAATGCGGACAAAGTCAACGGGGAAGCGCAGGATATGGCGTTGCGCCCCGAATTTTACACAAGATATTGCAATCCCAATCCGTTGATAAGGCTGCGGGACGCATTGTTGATCCAGATCAATTGACATTCACAGCGTGGAATATATATGTATTCCGAAATCCTTATGTGAAAGGGGAGACCCATGACCGACTCGACCCGACGCCCAGCGGACAGCTATTCGCCGCTTTACTTCCTCGCCTCGCTCGGTGCGGGCGGGCTGGCCGTGACCTTCTTCATGTTCCTGATGTTCTGGGTGCCACATGAGGGGCGTCCGGTGCCCGTCTTCGAGGACCTGATGGCCGTGTTCCAGACCGGAAGCGTGGCGTTGAAGCTGACCGTGCTGCTGGCCATGGTGGGGATCGCGGTTTTCGCCTTTCTCAACGTCAAATACCTGGCCTGGAACCTCTCGGCGCTCTCGGCCTTCCGCAAGACCGACGCCTATGCCAAGTTGCGCGCGTCCAACGGCGAGACGACGCTGCTGGCCGGCCCGCTGGCCGCCGCGATGACCATCAACGCGATGTTCATCGTGGGGCTGGTCTTTGTCCCCGGCCTGTGGGGGATCGTCGAATACCTGTTCCCGCTGGCGCTCGCCGCCTTCCTGGGCCTCGGGCTTTGGGCATTTTCGCTGATCGGCGACTTCCTGGGCCGGGTGTTGACCAAGGGCGGCGTTTTCGACGGGACCGCGAACAACTCCTTCGCCCAGCTTCTGCCCGCCTTCGCCCTGTCGATGGTCGGCGTGGGCCTCGCCGCGCCCGCGACGATGAGCCTGAACACCGTGACCGCCGGCGCCTCGCTGGTCTTGTCCACCTTCTTCGGCATCGCCGCGATCCTCTACACGGTGGTGGCGGCGATCATCGCCTTCAACTCGATGCTGCATCATGGCACCGCGAAAGAGGCCGGCCCCACGCTGATGGTGATCGTGCCGATCGTGACCGTGCTGGGCATCCTGTTCCTGCGTCAGGGCCACGGGCTGCATGTCAGCTTCGACGTGCATGACGCGGCGGGCGAGACCATGGTGTTCCTGGCCCGGCTGCTGACGGTGCAGGTGCTGTTCCTGATGCTGGGGATGCTGGTGCTGCGTCGGCAGGGGTATTTCAAGGACTTCGTGTTCGGCGCCAAGACCTCGCCCGGCTCCTATGCGCTGGTCTGCCCCGGTGTGGCGCTGACCGTCATGCTGCATTTCTTCGTCAACAAGGGGCTGGTTGCCGCCGGAGTGATCGACAAGTTCGGCCCGACCTTCTGGGTGATCACCGCCATTGCCCTTGTGTCACAGGCGGCGATGATCGCGCTAGTTTTCCGGCTCAACCGCCAGCATTTCGGCGCCTCCGCCGAACCAGCCCTCGTGCCCGGCGAGTGAACTCTATTTGAACCGGAGCGCGGCCTCTCGCGAGGGGGCCGCGCTTTCGTTTTGCGGAATGCCTGTTGAGGATTGGGCGACGTGGTCATATGATTTGACCAATTCACGCGGACCTCCCGACATGCCCTTTCAGAAAGTTCACCCGGAAAAGCTCTCCACCTCCGTCGTGCGTCAGATCGAGGAGTTGATCCTTCGCGGCATCCTGCGACCCGGCGAGCGGCTGCCTTCGGAGCGGGAATTGAGCGAGCGGCTTGGTGTCTCGCGCCCCTCGCTGCGCGACGCGGTGGCCGAGTTGCAGGCGCAGGGCCTGCTGGCCTCCCGCGCCGGTTCGGGCGTTTACGTGGCCGAGGTTCTGGGCTCGGCGTTTTCGCCCGCGCTGGTCGGGCTCTTCGCCACCCATGACGAGGCGGTGTTCGACTATGTCGCCTTTCGCCGCGACATGGAGGGGCTGGCCGCCGAGCGCGCGGCACGGCTGGGCTCGGACAGCGACCTGCGCGTGATCGATGCGGTGTTCGACAAGATGCGCGCCGCGCATGACCGCCGCGACCCCGAGGCCGAGGCGCGATACGATTCGCAATTCCACCAGGCCATCGTCGAGGCCAGCCATAACGTCATCATGCTGCACATGATGCGGTCGATGTACGATCTGCTGCGCCAGGGCGTGTTCTACAACCGAAGCGTCATGTTCCGCCAAAGCACCACCCGCGACGAACTGCTGGACCAGCACCTGGCGATCAACACGGCCTTGCAGGCCCGCGACCCCTCCGGCGCTCGCGCCGCCGTCGAGGGGCATCTCGACTATGTCGAACAGGCCCTGCGCGACCGCAGCCGCGCCGAACGGCACGAGGCGTTGGCCCGGCTGCGCCTTTCGCGCGAGACGCAGCCGGGCTGAGCGGCCGTCAGCCGAACTTGCCAGCGATGAAGGACCGCGCCTCGGGGGTCGATGCGCCGGCGAAGATCGTCGCGGCGGGACCGAGTTCCAGCAATCGGCCCAGGTGGAAATAGGCGACGCGGTCGGCGATCCGGGCGGCCTGCATCATCGAATGCGTGACCACCACGACGCTGTGATCCATCTTGATCTCCAGCATCAGTTCCTCGACCTTGGCCGTCGCGATCGGGTCGATGGAGCCGGTGGGCTCGTCCATCAAGAGCACGTCTGGCTCGGTCGCCAGGGCGCGGGCGATGCAAAGCCGCTGCTGCTGGCCCCCGCTCAGGTCGGCGCCCTCGCGGCGGTGCAGGTCGTCCTTGATCTCGTCCCAGAGATGAGCGCGACGCAGGCAGCTTTCGACATGGGTCTCGAGATCGGCGCGGTTCTTGGTCAGGCCATGAATCTCGGCACCATAGGCCACGTTCTTCCAGATCGAGGCCGGGAAGGGGTTCGGCTTCTGCGCGACCCAGCCGAAGCGGCGGCGGTGCTGCGGCGGGTCGATGTCGGGATGGTGGATATCGCCTCCCTCCATCTCGATCCGGCCCTCGATGCGCACGCCGCGGGTGTCGTCATGCATCCGGTTCAAGCATTTCAGGGCGGTGGACTTGCCGCATCCCGAGGGGCCGATGAAGGCCAGGATCTCCTGGTCGTAGAGATCGAAGCTGATCCGGTCGAGCGCCTGTTTCTCTCCATACCATAGCGAGAGGTTGTCGACCGTGATGAGCGGCGGCGCGTTGCGATTGGCGGGAATGTGAACGGGGTCGCTGAGATGGCGTGTTTCCAGCATGGGGCGTCTCCTCTGGCAGGCTCGGCCCCATTCTCTCGCGCGCTCGCCACCACCGGGTTGATCCAGATCGTCCGGCGCAATTCTTCATGGAAACTTCACAAACGAGAAAACCCGGCCGCCGGGGCCGGGTCTCGATCTTGTCACGTGCCGTGCAGGCTCAGTGCAGCTTGGCGTCCACCTGGGCGATGGAGTCGTCAATCAGCTTGTTCGCCTCGGTGGCGGTCATCTGCTTGGCGATGACGTCGCGCGCGGCGGCCACGGCGATGACGATGGCCTTGTCGCGCACCTCCTTGACCGCGCTGGCCTCGGCCGAGGCGATCTGATCCTCGGCGGCCGCCATGCGGCGGGCGATCGACTTCTTGAGGTCTTCCTTTGCCTGCTCTGCCGCGGCGGCGGCGTCCTCGCGGGCCCTGGTCACGATGCGGTCGGCCTGATCCTGGACCTCTTTCTGCTTGCGCTCATAAGAGGCAAGAAGGCTCTGGGCTTCTTCGCGCAAGGCGCGGGCCTCGTCCAGCTCGGACTTGATGCCCTCGGCACGCTTGTCGAGCATCCCGGCAACCAGGGTCGGGACCTTGAAATAGACCAAGATGCCGATGAACACCAGGAAGGCGATCAGCACGATGAAGTCGGTGTTGCCCAGAGAGAAGAACGGGCCCTTGGCGGCCAGCGCAGGGCTGGCGGCGAGGCTCAGGACAAGGGCGGGGGCGATGACGTTCCGCATGGCTTATCCTTTCATCCGGTCAGCGACGGCCTTGTCGATGGCGGCACTGTCGGACTGCCCGCCCAGAAGACCCACGATCTCGGCGGCGGTGTCCTTGGCGACGGCCTCGATGCTTTCCAAAGCGCCCGCGCGGATCTCGGCGATGGCCTTCTCCGACTCGGCCGACTTGGCGGCGATCTCGGCATCGGCCTTGGCGATGGCGTCGTCCAGGTCGGCCTGGATCTCGGTCTTGGCCTCGGCCACGATGCGCTGCGCCTCGGCGCGGGCATCGGCCAACGCCTGATTGTAGGCGGCTTCGGCCTCGACGGCCTTGGCCTTGAGGTCTTCGGCCGCGGCGATGTCGTTTGTGATGGTCCACTGTCGTTCGGACAGGATGCCCGCGATGCGCGGCAGCGCCACGCGCGACAGGACCAGGTAGATCGCGATCAGCGTGACCAGAAGCCAGAATATCTGGTTCGGGTAGGTCGCGAAATCCAGCTGGGGCATGCCCGGGGCGCTTTCGGCCGCGGCATAGCCCGCCTCGCTGGCGGCAATGGTATCGGTTGCCATGTCGGCCTCCTTGGAAACTTGCCCCTATCGGGCAGCGCGGGGGTTGGCCCCGCGCCGCCCGACCGTAAGGATGTCGTGTTCCGAGGGTCTTAGACGGCGAACATCAGCAGCAGCGCGACGAGGAAGGCGAAGATGCCCAGCGCTTCCGCGAATGCGATACCGATGAACAGGGTCGCGGTCTGCGACGCGGCGGCCGAGGGGTTGCGCAGGGCGCCGGCCAGGAAGTTGCCGGCCACGTTGCCCACACCGATTGCGGCTGCGCCGGAACCGATTGCTGCCAGGCCTGCGCCGATATGTGCGAGATCGCCTTCCATGATGATATCTCCTTACGATTGGAAGTTTCGATATTGGGGTTGTTTCGGGCGTGGGGTGGGTTTCCAACCCACCGCCACGTCAGTGCGACGGATGCAGCGCGTCCTTGAGATAGACGCATGTCAGGATGGTGAACACATAGGCCTGGATGAAGGACACCAGCACCTCGAGCCCATACATCGCCACGATGGCCAGGACCGAGACCGGCGACAGCACCGCAATGGCGGCAAAACCCGCGAAGACCTTGATCACCGCGTGACCGGCCATGATGTTGCCGGCCAGACGAATGGAGTGGCTCACCGGCCGCACGAAATACGAGATCAGCTCGATGATCGCCAGGATCGGGCGCAGCGCCAACGGCGCGCTGGAGACCCAGAACAGGCCCAGGAACGCGGTGCCGTTCTTGACGAAGCCCAGGATGGTCACGGCGAAGAACACGGCCAGCGCCATTACCGCGGTCACCGCGAAATGCGAGGTCGGGCTGAACGACATCGGGATCAACGCGAGGAAGTTGGCGACCACGATGAACATGAAAAGCGTCATGATGTAGGGGAAGTACTTCGCCCCGTCCTTGCCGCAAATATCCTCGACCATCTTGTAGATGAAGCCATAGGACAGCTCGGCGATGGATTGGGAGCGGCCCGGAACGATCGCCCGCTTGGACGAGCCCAGCACCAGAAGCGCGACGACCGCGAGGATCGACAGCGCCATCCACAGGGTTGCATTCGTCGGGGTGTACCAGGCGATGTCACCGCCGCCGAACAGCGGCTTGATGATGAACTGGTCCATCGGATGGAAAACCAGGCCACCCTCTTCCGCGCCGGTTGCTTCGCTTGCCACGTTCAGTCCCTTTCGTCCTCTGGCGCCGCAGCCTCGGCGGCCAATCTCTTCTTCTCGACCTCCTGGGCGGAACGAAGCATCGTCTTCACCCCCGCCGCGAGGCCCAGCAATGTAAACAGCACGAGGAAGATGGGGAGCGTCCCCAAGAGCCAATCCAGCCCGTATCCCATGCCGAAGCCGATCAACAGACCGGCGACTAGTTCGATCACCATCCGCCAGGCCAGCTCGCCCTGGGAATAGGTTGCGCCCGAATGCGGCTCCGGCTCCCCGGCCTTGCGGGCCTTGGCGATCCGCGCCTCCAGCTGCGCCAAGCGCTGCTTTTGGTCCTCGTCGCTCACCCGCGCCACCCTCACGCTGCGTTGCGGATGTGCTATTGCGCGGCGGGAACAGAGTCAATTGCCGTGTTGGCGCAGGGTGCCGCAGGCCAAATCACTGTTTTTACTAGCTTTAAAGCCCCCCGCCCGACGCCGGAGGCGCCCCTCTCGCGGCCGTTGGCGCTAACTGCGCTGCCACGGCATATTCAACCGAACGGTTGACCATGGCAGGCGGCTGTGCTTCTGGCTGGTCATGTCCGCCGATCTCGACACTGTCTTTGCCGCCCTGGCCGATCCCACGCGGCGCGCTATCCTCGCCATGCTGCTCGAGGACGACATGGCCGTGACCGACGTGG
>DOIS01000116.1:474-4270 GCA_003511785.1 Paracoccaceae bacterium | reverse complement strand
GCCCTGCTGATGAAATTGGAATGAGCAATAAAAAGGGGCTGCCGGGTCGCGGCAGCCCTGCCCCGAGGGAACGGGTCGATCCCGGGCGGGATCAGTTGGCGATGTCGCCGGCTTCCTCGGCTGCGGCCAGTTCGCCCGCCGACAGCTCGCCGTCGCCGTCCGCGTCGGCGTCAGCAAAACTCTCTTCGGTCAGGCCGGGGAAGGCGACCAGCAGTTCTTCATAGGAATAGGTGCCGTTGCCATCGGTATCCTCGACCTCGGTCATGGCAGTAGCTGCCTGAGCCGCGGCGAGGATCGACAGCGCACCGAGGGTCAGAACGAGTTTCTTCATTTCCTGTTTCTCCAGAAAAAACACGGCTTTCGCGCCGCGCGCGGAGGGAACCTCCACGGCGGAAATTGGCGGGGCGCGGTGGATTCGCAAGAGGGAGAATTGGGTCCGCAACCCTTTATCACGGTAACGTGATGCCTTGTGATATCCCGCCTATCTCGGCGCGCCCACATGACGGCCCAGCCCCTCGGGCGCGGGCAAACCGGCCTGGGCCTTTTGCAGGCGTGCAAGATTGGCCGCGATCTCGTCCGATGGGGGTGCGGGGCGGCGGGTCTCGAGGCTGACATGCACCAGCACATGCTCGCCCGTGGCCAGCAGATCGCCGTCACGGGTCATTTCGTGCCACAGGTGCATCTTCTTGCTCCCCGCCGCGATCACCCGCGTGTGCACCTCGATCACCTCGCCCATCAGCGCCTCGCCCAGGTGGCGGATATGGGTCTCGGCGGTGAAGAAACTGCCCCCCGTGGCGATATAGTCCTGGTCGCAGCCGACGATTTCCATCAGCCGGTCGGTGGCCTGGGCGAAGGCGTCGAGATAGCGGGCTTCGGTCATGTGGCCGTTATAGTCGAGCCAGTCCACCGGCACGGCGCGGCGCAGGGTGGGCACTGTCTGCGCGGGGTCTTCGATCTCGTCCGCGCGGCGCGGCAGGCGGGCGCAACGGGTGAGCCGGGCCTCCTGCGCGTTGGCCACCGCCCCCGCGCCCCAGTCGCGCAGCTTCAGCGCGCGGGTGATCGCCACGAGATTGTCGTCGCGGATGCGTTCCAGGTCGCGCGGGGTGCGGCCGCGGGCCTGCGCCTCGCATTGATCGCCCACCCTGTTCACGAAATCACCGGTCAACTCGGGCACGTCCATGAGCTTGGTCCAGGGCCATTTCAGGCAGGGCCCGAACATGGCCAGCATGGCGCGCATTCCGCCCTCGCCACCGGCCAGGTGAAAGGTCTGCATCGTGCCCATCTGCGCCCGGCGCAGCCCCGGGCCATAGGCGATGGCGGCGTCGATCTCCTGGGCGGTGGCCACCTCATCCTTCAGGAGCCACAGCGCCTCGCGCCAGAGCGCCTCTTGCAGGCGGTCCGACAGGAACCCCTCGATCTCGACCCGGCAATGCAGGGGATACATGCCGATGCCGTTGAACAGGTCGCGCGCGCGGTCGATCATCGCGGGATCGGTGCGCCTGCCGGACACCAGTTCGACCAGCGGCAGCAGGTAGACCGGGTTGAACGGATGCGCCACGATCAGGCGTTCGGTGCGGCCCATCTTGGCCTGCAAATCGCTGGGCATGATGCCGGAGGTGGAGGACGCGATCAGCGCCTCCGCGTTGGCCGCCTCGATCTCGACATAAACCGTCTGCTTGACCTCCAGCCGCTCGGGCACCGCCTCGATCACCAGCGGCGCGTCCGCCGCCGCCTAGGCCACGGTGTCACACTGGGTCAACCGGCCTTCGGGCGGCAGCACGGTGTCTGTCAGCCCCGGCAGCGACCGCCGCGCGTTCTCCAGCACGGCTTGCGTCTTGCGCGCGGCCCGGGCGTCGGGGTTGAACACCGCCACGTTCCAGCCGTTCAGCAGGAACCGCGCGGCCCAGCCCGCGCCGATCACGCCGCCGCCGACGATGGCGACCACCTTGTCCCGTTCTGTCATCTTCCCCCCTTGATGCGCCGCTCAGAGGGCGCTGTCGAATTGCGGCACGCGTTCTATCGCGCTGATGTCATAGCCGTTCTGGCGCAGCACGCCCAGAGCGGCCTCGTATTCCGCCTCGGGGATCTGCGGCTCGCGGGCCAGCACCCAGCCGGTTTCGCCATCGGGCGAGCCGACCACGGCGACGGTGTAATTCTCGCTGACCGCCAGCACCCAGTAATCGCCCCAGACCATCGGCAGGAAAGACAGCCATTCCGGCGCGAAGCGCACCTCGAGCCGGCCCGGGGCGGCCACGCGGGCCTCGCCCTCGGCCTGCTCCACCGGGCCGTCGAGCGTGCCCTTGCGGCAGGTGTTGGTGACGCCCACGCCGCCCTCGGGCATGAGCGCGTATTCGGCGGTGACGCCGGCGCAATTCTCTTCGAACTCGTTGGGAAAGCGGGCGATTTCATACCAGGTGCCGGCATAGCGTTCGAGGTCGAGCGCCCCTTCCACGGCCATGTCCACGGATCGGTCGCGGTAGCTCTCGGCGCGGGCGGTGAAGGCGCCCATGGCGGTCGCCAGCACGGCGGCCCCGGCCCCCAGCGCGAGGATGGTGGTTGCAGTCTTGGAACGGATCATCGGGTTGCCTCCTGCGGTTGCGGCCGCGCGGCACGCGCGGCCCTTGCCGCCACAACGCGGGCGCGGGCGGCGCCGTTCCGCCCGGCTCAGGCGGGCGCCACATAGGCCATCTGGTTGCGACCCAGCGCGAAGGCCGAGAAGGTCCAGTCCTCGGGCACGTTGTTCACCATCGCCATGAAGGTGGTGAGGTCGTCCGGCGCGCCCCAAGGCACGCCCATGCAGAGCTGCACCAGAGCGGGCGCGTCCAGCACACCGTCCCTGACCAGTTGCTTGGCATACCACAGGTGACCGGTGTCGAAGGTCTCGATCTCGGGCTTGACGCCCATCTCGGTCATCATGCCGCCCATCGCCTGCAACATGCCGGGCGTGTTGGTCATCACGTAATCGGCCTCGGCGAAGTTCATCGTGCCGCAATCCAGCGTGCAGATCTCGGGCAGGCACTGGCGCAGATGTTCGACGCGGGCGGCGGCGCCCAGCATGTCGGTCCCGGCCTGCAACGGGAGCGGCGCCTCGGTGGACCCGAAGACCATGTCATCTCCCATTCCGGCGGTGAGGTTGAGCACGACATCGATCTCCGCCTCGCGGATGCGCTCGGTCACCTCGCGGTAGAGCGCCGGGTCGCGGCTGGGCGCGCCAGTCTCGGGGTCGCGCACGTGGCAATGCACGATGGCCGCGCCCGCCTTGGCGGCGGCAATGGCGCTCTCGGCAATCTGGGCGGGGCTGCGCGGCACATGCGGGCTGCGGTCCTGGGTGCCGCCCGACCCGGTTACGGCACAGGTGATGAAGACCTCGCGGTTCATGGTCAGCGGCATGGGCGGAGTCCCCCCTTTTGGCGCGTCACGCGCAGGCGCTTGGCCGGTCGCGCAGATAGGCCATGACCGAGGGGCGCACCGATTGCTCGCCTCGGTCACGGGCCTCGTGGATCACCTGGCGCAGCTCGCCCAGGTCGACCCGGCGCAAGAGGCTCTTGACCGGGCCGATGGAGGCCGGGCGCATCGACAGCGCACGCAGCCCGATGGCGGCCAGACAGATCGCCTCGACCGGGCGACCGGCATCCTCGCCGCAGAAGCTCAGCGGCGTGTGCGAGCGTTCGCAGCGTTTCACGATCTGCTCGATCAGGCTGAGGAAGGAGACATTGAGCGTGTCATAGCGCCGACGCACGCGCTCGTTCTCGCGGTCGGCGGCAAAGAAGAACTGTTTCAGATCATTGCCGCCGAT
>DOIS01000116.1:0-170 GCA_003511785.1 Paracoccaceae bacterium | reverse complement strand
CAAAGAAGAACTGTTTCAGATCGTTGCCGCCGATCGACAGGAAGCCCACCTCGTCGAAGAACTTGTCGGGCGCGAAGGCCAGCGAGGGCGTCTCCAGCATCGCCCCGATCTCGAGCGGCGCGGGCAGCGCGTGGCCCAAGCGGGTCTCGCGGGCGATGGCCTTCTCGACC
>DOIS01000381.1 GCA_003511785.1 Paracoccaceae bacterium | reverse complement strand
CAGGCGCCCGTCGATGTCGTCCTCCCCGTTCAACCCCCGCACCTCGGTCTCGAAGCGGAACCGCTCGGCCCCGCCGAAGAGGTTGCGGTGCATCCAGGCAAAGCTCAGGTTCAGCCCCTCGGTCGATTCCACCTCGGCGCCAAAGCTGATATGCCGGCGCGGCGCGTCGGTGACGGCCACGGTGTAATCCAGCGTGCCATCGGGGTTGGCGGTCTCGGCTTCCTGAAGGCTGACCGCCGAGAAGGCCCCGGTGCGCCGCAGCCGCGCCGCGGATTTCTGCGCCAGCGCCGGGTCGAAGGTGTCGCCCCGGGGAAAGCCCGCGATGCGGCGGATGGCCTCTTCGCGCACGCGGCTGTCGCGGGCACTCTCGGGGGCGATGCGCATCTCGCCAAAGCTCAGCTTGCGGCCCGGGGCCAGGCGGATCTCGGCGTCGAGCCGCGCGGCAGCGTGGTTGGCCACGATGCGCTGATCGGCCACTTCGGCCTTGGCATGGCCGGCCTGGCGCCAGCCGGTGATGCCCGCCGCCGCCGCGTCGCGGATGCGCCCCGTGGTGGCCGGCTCGCCCGTGCGAAAGCCGCGGGGCAGGGTGGCTCCGGGCGTCCCGCGGCGCAGCGTGGGCTGCGACAGCGGCCCGATCTCGGCCGTGCCGAACAGGAATTGCGGCCCCGGTTGCACCCGGATTTCGACCACGTCGATCTGGCGCGGCGGGTTCAGCGGCGGGATCGCCGCCGCCTCGCGCCCGTCGATCAGCACGTTCACCACCGGGCTGAAATAGCCCCGGTCATAGAGCACCGAGACCAGCGTGCGGTACTCCGACAGCGCCGCCGAGAAGACCTCCTGCGGATCGGTGATGTCCTGCGCGCGCGCGCTGCGCACCGCCGAGGCGCCAAGAAGCCGCTCGCGCAGCTCTTCCGGGGCGCCCGGCGCCTCCAGCCGCGCCTCGAACGCGGCGGCGGCGCTGCCGAATGCCAGGGCCACGCCCAGGAAAAGCCCTCGGCGCAACCCACTGGTCCCGAAAAACGCCTTGGGTTTCCTGACCATATCTCCGCGCCCTCTGTCCTGTGCCACCCGCCTTCGCCCGAACCGAGCCCGCCGGCTGTCCAGCCGCCGACTCGCGTTCCAGTCTTCCTTACCATGAGGCCTTGGCAGTGCGAACCATGAGGCCTTGGCAGTGCGAATTGAAACCGCCAAATATTGTGGCCATGCGCAGGCTCGCGCCCAAACCTAGTTCGTGTGGCGCTTGCCCGGCCCCATCCGCCGGGCCACGTCCAGCAGCCGGTTTGAAAACCCCCATTCGTTGTCATACCAGCCGAAGAGCCGCAGCAGCCCCCCACGCGAAACCGAGGTCTCCGGCCCGCTCAGGATCAGCGATTCGGGCCGCCCGCGCAGATCGGTCGAAACCAGCGGCTGGTCGGTCCAGCCGAACAGGGCCGATCCCCCGGCCAGCGCCTCGAACCGCGCGTTCACCTCCGCCGCCTCGACCTGCGCGCGGGTCTGCACCGCCAGGTCGATGGCCGAGACGCTGGCCACGGGCACCCGGATCGCCCGCGCCTCGATCCGTCCGGCCAGCTCCGGCAGCACCAGGCCGATCAGCCGCCCGGCCGAGGTGGTGGTGGGCACCATCGACAGCGCGGCGGCCCGGCTGCGGGCGAGGTCGTCGCGCGGCTTGTCGATGGTGGGCTGCGAGCCGGTATAGCAATGCACCGTGGTCATGTGTCCCGAGATCACGCCATAGGCCCCGTCCAACACCCGCAGGAGCGGCGCCAGCGCGTTGGTGGTGCAGCTGGCATTGGACACGATCCGCTGGTCGGCCAGCGCGGCGTCATTGGCACCCAGCACCACGGTCAGGTCGGCGTCGTCCGCCGGCCCCGAAATCAGCACCTTGGCCGCCCCGGCCTCGATCCCGCGCGAGGCGCGCGCCCGGTCGCCCGCCGCCCCGGTGCAGTCCAGCAGCACATCGACACCCGACAGGTCGAGGGCGCGCACATCCTCGGCGCGGTGGAACGGGATCTCGCGCCCGTCCACCCGCAACAGGCCGGGGGTTTGGTCCACCGTGCCGGGATAGGGGCCGAAGATGCTGTCATACTGGAACAGATAGGCGCAGCTCTCCAGCGGCGCGATGTCGTTGATCGCCAGCAACTCGAAGCCTTCGCCCGCGCGGCTCGTGAGCAGCAGCCGAAGCACCGACCGGCCGATCCGGCCAAAGCCGTTGATGGCGATGCGCAGGGGCGGTTGGGTCATGCGGCGCTCCTTCCGGTCTTGCGGTCGGGCGCATATGGACAGGGACGGGCGCCCGCGTCCAGAGGGTCAGCCGGCGGGGCAGGCCATGTCGGCGAAGAAATCCGCCGACGGCGTCTGAAAGAGCGTGCCCGGGACAACCCGGCAGCCCGAGCCCAGTTCCAGCGCGCGCACCGCCTCGGGCGTGCGCGGCTGGCCCAGCCGCCCGAACGGGTCGAGATCGTCCTGGCGCACCGCGACCCAGGTCGGCCCCGCATCGCGGCCGGTCTCGCGCGGGGCCACGACCCAGTTTCGCCCGTTCACCGCGACGATCTGCCTCTCCGGGTGAAGGCTCTCGACCAGTGCATTCCATTCGGCGCTCACCTGCGCGCAGCCCGCAAGGGCTATGACGGACGCGGCGAGCAGGAGGCGGTTCAGCATGTGGGCGGCCCTTTGTTCCGGTTGCGCTGGCGGCAGGGGGCGCATCGCGCCCCCGGGCCAAGCTAGCCATTCCGCGCCCGGGTGCAAATCCCCCGTTGCGGCAAAG
>DOIS01000354.1:932-10508 GCA_003511785.1 Paracoccaceae bacterium | reverse complement strand
TGCGGCATTTGATGTTCATGAATTTCTCGGCCCCCAGGTCGGCGCCGAAGCCCGCTTCAGTGACAACGTAATCGGCCAGTTTCAGCGCCGTGGTCGTCGCGATGACCGAGTTGCAGCCATGCGCGATATTGGCGAACGGCCCGCCATGCACGAAGGCGGGGTTGTTCTCCAGCGTCTGCACCAGGTTGGGCTGCATCGCGTCCTTGAGGAGCACCGTCATCGCCCCGTCGGCCTTGAGATCGCGGGCATAGATCGGCGCGCGGTCGCGGGTGTAACCCACGATGATCGCGCCCAGGCGGCGTTGCAGGTCCGAAAGATCGGTGGCCAGGCACAGGATTGCCATCACCTCCGAGGCCACGGTGATGTCGAACCCGGTCTGGCGCGGGAAGCCGTTGGCCACGCCGCCCAGCGAGGTGACGATGTCGCGCAGCGCCCGGTCGTTCATGTCCAGCACCCGCCGCCAGACCACGCGGCGCTCGTCGATGCCCAGATCGTTGCCCCAGTAGATGTGGTTGTCGATCATCGCCGAGAGCAGGTTATGCGCGCTGGTGATGGCGTGGAAATCGCCGGTGAAATGCAGGTTCATCTCCTCCATCGGCACGACCTGGGCATAGCCGCCGCCGGCGGCCCCGCCCTTCATCCCGAAGCACGGGCCCAGCGAGGCCTCACGGATGCAGATCGCGGCGTTCTTGCCGATGGCGTTCAGCCCGTCGCCCAGCCCCACGGTGGTGGTGGTCTTGCCCTCGCCCGCGGGCGTGGGGTTGATCGCGGTGACCAGGATCAGCTTGCCGTTGGGACGGTCCTGCACCGAGGCGATGAAATCCTGGCCGATCTTGGCCTTGTCATGGCCATAGGGCAGCAGGTCGTCGGCCCCGATGCCCAGTTTCGCGCCGATCTCCTGGATCGGGCGTTTGCTGGCCGCGCGGGCGATCTCGATATCGGTCTTGAAGCTCATGCAGTTGGTCCTCTGGCGAAGGCGTCGGGTGGCTTGTCTTTTCCGCTCTTACCCAGCGGGGGCAAGGGGGTGCGGCGCGATTTGCGACCTTTTCCGACGATGTTGCGGCGCGGGGCGGGTTTGCCCCAGACAGGCGCGGGATGGAACCCGCCCGGCAGCCCATCGGTTGACCCGTCACAGGCGCCGGCACCAGTTCCGCGCCGCCAGAGTTTCGCAAGCAGACCGAAAGGAGCCCGCGATGGAACCCCTTCTGACCACCAGCACCGCGCTGGCGCTCTGCGCAGCACCCGCCCTTGCCGCCAGCGACATGGCCGCTTCCGATCACAGCGTCGGCGGCATCTGCTACCAGGGCCATGCCGAGATCGACGGCAACGCCGACGGCAAGCTGACCCGCGACGAGGTGGCGCGCAGCACCAAGGCCGCCTTTCCCAAGCTCGACGCCGATGGCGACGGGGTCGTCACGCAGGCCGAATACACCGACTGCCTGAACTCCACCGCTGGCATGATGTCGCGCGAAAGCGATCGCAGCGCCGAGAACATGGCCGAGTATGACACCGACGGGGACGGCACCCTGACCCGGTCCGAATTCACGGCCGCCGGGCAAGAGCAGATGGAGCAGGCGCAGGCCGGGTCCCCCGACGAGCCGGGCATCGTGCGCCTGATGTTCGTGCCCACCGATCCGCAGGCGACGCCGGATTACACCACCTGGAGTCCCGACGATTTCGCCGTTGGCAGCGCGATGATGTTCGCCGCGCTCGACACGGGCGCAAGCGGCGATCTGACCGCCGAGGAATGGGCCCGCACCCAGGCCAAGCGCACCGACCGCTCGGAAGGGTTGCGCGAGGAGTTCGACACCGCCGACGCGGACGGCTCGGGCGATCTGACCGAGACCGAGTATCTCGGAATGCGCCAGGGCAAGGCCGAACTGGCCACCCAGCGCGCCGCTGCCTCGAAGGACGAACACCGCGCGCCGCCGGTGGTCTATTATCGCTATGACAGCACCATGTGATCCGGTGCGCCCCCGACACGCGGCCCGCGCGATCCGGCGCGGGCCGCGTGCGTTTTTTCCCCTGACAGAAAGGCCAGATCAATGTGGACCCCCGTGGAACTGGACGGCGAGAACCTTCTGGGCATGGAGTGCCGCGGCACCATGACCAAATCCGATTTCGACGAGATGTTCGTCTGGGTCGATGAAAAGCTGAAAATGCACGACCGCCCCGCGCTGGTGGTGTTCCCGAGCGGCTTCGACGGCTACGAGGACATCTCGGCCTTCTGGGCGGACATGAAGGTGGACACCACCTTCACCGGCAAGTTCCGTCGCACCGCCATGGTGGCCGAAAAGGGCATCCTGGAATGGAGCACCAAGGCCGCCGACGTGGTGAGCAGTGCAGACCTGAAGTGGTTCGCCCCCGACGAGCGCGCCGAAGCCATCGCCTGGCACGCGGCGCCTAAGGCGCCCAGGCCGGCTGGTCGGGCACGAAGAGGCGCAGGCTGTCGCCCAAGGCAATCCGTCCCTCGCGCTCGACCCAGGCCGTGACCCCGCGCCGCCCGCGCGCGGCACGGCGGAAGGCGGCGCCATGGCCGGGGCGCTCGGCCTCGATCACCGGCACGGGCAGGTGGCAGGGGCGGTTCTCCATGTCGATCACCAGCGTGGCCCCGCCCGGCGCTTGGAGCCGCGAAGACGGCGGCACATGGCTGAAATCCGGGATACCGCGCAGAGCCATGCCGGCGCCCAGCCAGGCAGGGGCCACGCGGTCCACGCCCATCTCGGCGGCCATCGCCGCCAAGTCTTCCTCGGACAGGATCGAGATCTGCCGCGTGTTGCGGATGGGCGTGTCGCGCGGATGCAGCGCCAGAACGCGGCTGCACGAGGGCCGTATCTCGCCGCCGCGCGATTCCCCCGCGATCCCGGCGAAGGTCAGGTCCACCGCTTCGAGCGGGTCGGAGGCGAGACGCGCCGCGCGGTCGGGCACATGGCCCAGCCAGGTGACGGTGGCGCTGTAGCTGGTGGGGGCGAGTGCGGGCATGGCGGCGGCCTCTCGTGACGGTCGCCCGACCCTGCCCCGCGCGGCAGGCCCCGGCAAGCGGGAACCGGCGTCAGGGGCGTTGCAGCGTGAAGAACAGCCGCCGGAACGGGAACAGCACCGACCCGTCGGGCGCCTTGGGGTAAACCGTCTTCATCGCCGCGTCATAGGCCGCGGTGATCTTGGCCCGGTCGCCCGCCTCCAGCCCTTCCAGGATCGGGCGGGCAAAGGTCGGCTCGGTGAAACGGCGCACCGGGTGGCCGTCCGCGCAGGGCGCCAGGCGTTGAAAATAGCGCGTCTCCCACAGGCTCAGCCGCCCGATCGGCGCCAGGATGCGGTCGTATTCCTCGGCCTCCAGCACGCCCGGCGGGGCCACCGCGCCCTCGCGGCCGGGAAACATCTCATGCGCCAGCCGCAACCAGGTGCGGTGCGAGGGCGCCTCGTTCTGGTGCGGCATCTGCACGGCGAGCCAGCCGCCGGGGGCCAGCATCCCGGCCAGCCGGGGCAACAGCGTGGCGTGATCGCCCAGCCAGTGCAGCGCGGCGTTGGAAAAGATCAGCGCGGGCGGCGCCTCGGCCTGCCAGCGGGCGATGTCGGCGCGCTCCAGCCCCGCGTAAAGCCCGGTGCTCAGCGCCTCGTCCAGCATCGCAGGCGAGCCGTCCACGCCCAGCAGGTCACGCCCCAGCGCGGCCAGAGCCTCGCCCGCCGCGCCGTTGCCGCAGCCAAGGTCCACCACCGGGCCGGGCGGCAACTCGCCCACAGCGCCCAGCAGGTCCAGCGCCGGGCGCAAACGCAAACCCCGAAACCTGGCATAGGCTTCGGGGTTCCAGTCGCTATTCGCGCCGCAGCTCATGCCGAGGGTTCCGGCTCCATCCCGCCGTCGCTCTCGGGCGGCAGTTTCTTGGGCCGGGTCTTGGGGATCGCGGTGACCGAGGGCGCGCTGCCCTGGTCGCGCTTGTCGCCCTCGTCGTCGCCCCGGTTGGGCGGCTCGCCGCGCATCACGCGGGCGATCTCGTCGCCGGTGAGCGTCTCGTATTCCAGCAGCCCTTGGGCCAGTCGTTCCCACTCTTCGCGCCTCTCTTCGAGGATCGCGCGGGCGCGCTCATAGGCCTCCTCGATGAAGCGGCGCACCTCTTCCTCGATCAGCTCCTTGGTATGGGCGCTGACCGAGAAGCCGGCGGTGTTGCCCTGGTAGCCCTCATGCGCCTCGGCGTAGTCGACATTGCCCACCTTGTCGGACATGCCCCAGCGCATCACCATGGCGCGGGCCAGCTGGCTGGCCTGCATGATGTCGCTGGCCGGCCCGTTCGAGACGTGGTCCTCGCCGTATTTCATGATCTCGGCGGCCTTGCCGGCCATGGTCATGGCGAGTTTCTGCTGGCACTCGTCGCGGTGCCAGTTCAGGCGATCCACCTCGGGCAGCGACACCACCATGCCCAGCGCGCCGCCGCGCGGGATGATCGTCGCCTTGTAGACCGGGTCGCAAAGCGGCAGTTCCAGGCCCACCACCGCGTGGCCGGCCTCGTGATAGGCGGTTTTCTCCTTCTGGTCGGCGGTGAGCACCATCGAACGGCGCTCTGCCCCCATCATCACCTTGTCCTTGGCGTTCTCGAAATCGACCATGGTGACGAAGCGCCGGCCCACGCGGGCGGCCATCAGCGCGGCCTCGTTCACCAGGTTGGCCAGGTCCGCGCCAGAGAAGCCCGGCGTGCCGCGCGCAATGATGCGCAGGTCCACGTCGGGGCCCAGCGGCGTCTTGCGCGCATGAACGCCCAGGATTTTCTCGCGACCCTTGATGTCGGGATTGGCCACCGTCACCTGGCGGTCGAACCGGCCCGGGCGCAAGAGCGCGGGGTCGAGCACGTCCTTGCGGTTGGTGGCGGCGATGATGATGACGCCCTCGTTAGCCTCGAACCCGTCCATCTCGACCAGAAGCTGGTTCAGCGTCTGCTCGCGCTCGTCATTGCCGCCGCCGTAACCGGCACCGCGGTGCCGGCCCACGGCGTCGATCTCGTCGATGAAGACGATGCAGGGCGCGTTCTTCTTGGCCTGCTCGAACATGTCGCGCACGCGGCTTGCACCAACGCCCACGAACATCTCGACGAAGTCGGAGCCCGAAATGGTGAAGAAGGGTACGCCCGCCTCGCCCGCGATGGCGCGCGCGAGCAGCGTCTTACCGGTGCCCGGAGGGCCCACCAGCAGCGCACCCTTGGGGATCTTGCCGCCCAGGCGCGAGAATTTCTGCGGGTTGCGCAGGAACTCGACGATCTCTTCCAGCTCTTCCTTGGCCTCGTCGATGCCGGCCACGTCGTCGAAGGTGACGCGCCCCTGTTTCTCGGTCAGCATCTTGGCCTTGGACTTGCCGAAGCCCATGGCGCCGCCGCGCCCGCCGCCCTGCATCCGGTTCATGAAATAGATCCAGACGCCGATCAGCAGCAGGAAGGGCAGAAGCGAGACCAGGAAGGTCAGGAAACCCGACTGCTCCTGGCTCTCGGCGCGCACGAGGATGCCCTGCTCGATCAATTGGCTGGTGATGTCGGCGTCTTCAGGACGGATGGTGAAATACTCGTTACCGTCCGAGCCGCGGTAGCGGACCTGCTCGCCGTCCAGCGTGACCGAGGCGACCTCGCCGTTCTCGACGGCGGCGACGAAATCCGAATAGGCGCGTTCACGGCTTTGCAGCGTATTGCCGGACCCGCCGAACAGGTTGAACAGCGCCAGGATCAGCAGAAACAGCACGACCCAGAAGGCGATATTGCGAACGTTGCCCAAGGAAACTCTCCTGATTTCGGGGCCAGCCAGGGGGCTCGGCCCGCATTCTGTCTAAAATAGAGAGGATGGCGGCGGGTTCAATGCGATAAAATCGATGCGAAGAACCCCTCGGCCCCGCCCTCGACCTCGGCGCGCCAGCCCTGCGGCCAGCCCGCCAGCGGTGCGGCGACCAGTTCGTCGCCGCGCCAGACCGACGGGGACGCCATCAGCGCGGCATGGGGGCGGCCGGTTTCGCGCCACGTGTCGCAGGCCATCAGCCCGCGCCGGCCCAGCGGGCGCAACTCGCAGTCGGGGCCCGCGTCGATCGGCCCCATCACGTGCCAGCGCCGGTCCCAGAGCGCGCCGGGCGGTCTGTGGTGACGGCGCACGGCGTTGTATTCGCGGCAAATGCGCAAGCTGCCGCGCCCCGGCAGAACCCGGCAGCCCGCCAGGGTCCCGGCCCCGCCCCGGCGCATGGTATCGATCAGCGCGGTGACGGCGGCGCGGCGCGGCGGATGGGTGCCGCCACCGATCCAGAGCAGCGCCCGCACCAGCAGGCGCCGGGCGATCTCGTCAGGCAGGGTGCGAAAGCCGCGCGCCGCCAGGATCACGTCGCCCGCGTCGATGCTCACATGCTCCCGCGCGGCCAGAAACGTATACCAATCGAGGGCTTCGCGGGCCTGGGCCATGTTGCGCGCGACCGCCGAGAGCGCGCGTGGCGTTACGCCGATCTCGGACAGCACCCCCATCGCGCGGCGCACCTTCACCCGCTCGAAGCGCATGTCGTCATTCGACGGGTCCTCGATCCAGGCCAGCCCGTGCCGCCGCAGGTAGCCGCGCAGTTCGGCCCGTCCGATCCCCAGCAACGGCCGGACCAGGCACAGGCCGCCGCGGACGCGCCGCTGCGGCATGGCCGAGAGCCCGGTCACCCCCGAGGCGCGCGCCAGCCGCATCAGGACCGTCTCGGCCTGATCGTCGGCGGTGTGGGCCATGGCCACGGTGGACAGCCCGCGCATCTGTGCCCAGTCGCGCAACAGGCGGAACCGGGCGTGGCGCGCGCTTTGCTGAAGATTGCCGGTGCCGTCCCAGCCCTCGCGCCAGGGCAGGATGTCATGGCTCAGGCCCATCTCGCCCATCTGCCGCGCGACCGCGCCCGCCTCCTCGGCGGAACCGGGCCGAAGGCGATGATCCACGGTGGCGGAAAACAGCTCGACCTCGCCCGGTGCGAAGGCGCGGGTCAGGATATGCGCCAGGGCGACCGAATCGCCCCCGCCCGAAACCGCGATGCCCAAACGCGCCGGCGGGGTCGAGAAGAAGCTCTCGCGCACCGCCGAGACGATCCCGGCGTCGGGATCGTCTACTGGCATCCCAGCGCGGCCATCTCGCGATCGGCCTGGGCCACCGCCTCGCTCCCGGCAAAGCGCACGCCGACCTCGCCCAGGGTGATGCAAGCCTGGTCCACCTGGCCCAGGCGGCCCAGCGCGGCGCCCAGCTCATAGAGTGCGTCGGCGGCGTGCTCGCCCTGCGGCGCGGCCTGGAACGCGGCGAGAAAGGCGCGCGCGGCCTCGCGCGTGTCGCCCTGGCCCGAGAGCGCCCGGCCGCGCATCAGGTCGGCGCGTGCGGCCAGCGGGCTGCCGGGATAGGTCTCGTTGAAGGCGCGGAACTGCGCCGCCGCCTCGGCATGGTTGCCGGCCTCGAACGCGGCCTCGGCCGCCTCGAAATCGGCGCGCTCGCCCACGGCAAGCTCGGTGGCCGGGGCCTGCTCGGGTGTCTGTTCCGCGACAGGCGCGGGCGCCTCCTCCTCCGGCGGCACGCCACCCAGGGTCGAGGTCTCGCCCAGCTGGCTCACGTCGCCGCCCTCCAGCTCGACCAGCCGGAACTCCAGGTCGCCGATCCGCCGGGTGCCGTCCTCGACGATGCTGTCGATGCGGAATTGCAGCCGCTCGGTCAGCGCGGTGAGGCGCTGCAACTCGGCCTCGATGGCCTGGACCCGGTCGGGCAGGCTGCTGCCGCCGGTGGCGACCTGCGGCCCGCCGGTGGTGCTGAGCTCGCGCTTGAGCTTCTGCATCTCGACATTGAGAACGGTCAGATCCTGGCGGATGTCGGCCAGGGTGCGGTCCTCCTGCGCGGCCAGCGCGGCAGGCAGGAGGCAGACGACAAGACCCAGCGCCGCGACGACAACCCGAACACGCATCGGCTCAGCTCATCGCCGCCGCGGCCAGCACGGTCACCGCCCGGCGGTTCTTGGCATAGCAGCTTTCCTCGCTGCACACCTCGATGGGGCGTTCCTTGCCATAGCTCACGGTCTTCAGACGGCTGCCCGCCACCCCGCGCGAGATCAGGTATTCGCGCGCGGCATTGGCCCGGCGCGCACCCAGCGCGAGGTTGTATTCGCGCGTGCCCTGTTCATCGGCATGGCCTTCGATAATGGCCGTGTAGTCGGGATTGGCCATCAGCCACTCCGCCTGCCCTTGGAGCGTCGCCTGCGCCGTGGGCGTCAGGGAGGACTGGTCCACCTCGAACAGCACGCGGTCGCCGATGCTCTGCTGGAAATAGGCCGGCGAGGTCGGGTCCGAGGCCGAACCCGCGATCCCAGCGCCGAGGCCCGCACTGCCGGGTCCGCCCGCGGTCATGGCGTCGTCGCCGGTCAGGGTGTTGGAACAGGCCGCCAGCGCCAGCAGGGCGCCGGCCAGAGCCGCTTTGCTCAATAGGGTCATGAAAATGCCTCGCGTTTCGATCTTCGTTTTTCTTACCACAGGGCGCGGGCCATGGGAACGCGCGGTCCGCGCGTCCCACGTCCGGGCCCGCCTAGTTCTGCAAGGGCGACCAGGCCGGATCCGACGCCCCGTCCGGGGTGCGCACGGGCCGCAGGTTGCGCCCCGAGATGTCCACCGAGTAGAGCTGTGCCCGGCCTCCCGCGCCCTGCGTCTCACGGGTGAACATGATGACCCGGCCATTGGGCGCCCAGGTCGGCCCCTCGTCCAGGAAAGAGGCGGTCAGCAGGCGTTCGTTGCTGCCATCGGTGCGCATCACGCCGATATGGAACCGGCCCTTGTTCTGCTTGGTGAAGGCGATCAGGTCGCCGCGCGGCGACCAGACCGGCGTGCCATAGCGGCCCTGCCCGTTGCTGATGCGCCGCGCCTCGCCGCCGCCCGCCGGCATGATATAGAGTTGCTGCGTGCCCGAGCGGTCGCTTTCGAACACGATCTGGCTGCCGTCCGGGGAATAGCTGGGCGCCGTCTCGATCGAGGGTGCCTGGGTCAGCCGCGTGGTCGCGCCGCTGGCGATGTCCATCCGGTAGAGGTCGGTATTGCCGCCCTGGGTCAGCGAGAACACCACCGTCCTCCCGTCGGGGGCGAAGCGCGGGGCAAAGCTCATCGTGCCCTCCTGGCTTTCCAGCACCCGGCGTTCGACCCGGCCCAGGTCGAGCACCGAGATGCGCGGAAACCCGCTCTCGTAGCTGGTATAGAGCAGCCGGTCGCCTGTGGGCGAGAAACGCGGCGCCAGCACGATCGAGGAGCTGTCGGTGAGATACTGCACGTTGGCGCCGTCGTAATCCATGATCGCCAACCGCTTCTGGCGGGCGTCCTTGGGGCCGCTTTCCGAGACGAAGGCCACCCGGCTGTCGAAATAGCCGCTCTCGCCGGTGATCCGGCTATAGACCTGGTCGGCCACCTTGTGCGCCATGCGGCGCCAGCCCTCGGTGGCGCCGGCGAATTGCAGCCCCTGGCCCAGCTCGGCCCCCGAGAACACGTCCCAGACCCGGAAGCGCACGGTCAGACGGTCGCCCGAGACGCCCACCGCGCCGGTGATGAGGGCCTGGGCGTTGATCGCCTTCCAGTCGGC
>DOIS01000354.1:0-667 GCA_003511785.1 Paracoccaceae bacterium | reverse complement strand
CGTTGATCGCCTTCCAGTCGGCGAATTGCACCGGGGCGCCGAAATCCGAGACCTGCGAGATATGCGCGCTGGCCGGGATCTCGCGGAAAAGGCCGGTGCCCGAGAGATCGGCGGCCACCACCCGCGCGATGCGCGCGGCATGATCCGCCGCCGCCGGGCTGTCGGGGACGAAATCGGGCACGGCGAAGGGCAAGGGCTCGATCACGCCCTCGGTGATCTCGATCCTGAGCGGCCCGTCCTGGGCCTGGACCGGCCCGGCCAGCAGGGTCAGCGCGGCCAGAAGGCCGATCAGAAAGCTTTTCATCGGTTCGCCATCCTTTCGGGATTGAACGTCATCTCGATATCACGCCAGTGCTCGTATTTCTCCGGCGGCAGGTCATATCCGTCGCGCCCCTGGCTCTGGCAGCGCAACACCGCCCGGCGCGCGGCCTGGAAGGCCACCTCGGCCGCGCGGCTGTCGCCGCCCTCGCTGGCGATCAGGCGCAGCGAATCGCCCTCGACCTTGCCCTGGGGCGTCATCCGCATGGCCAGCGTCACGGTAACTTGGGCGGCGGCGCTGCCCACATCAACCACCCAGCATTCCTGCACCGCCACGCGCAGCGCCTCGCGCTCGCCCTGGCTGAGCGGCGGGCCGGCGGGCGGGCCGGTCTCCTCGACCGCACCCCCG
>DOIS01000237.1 GCA_003511785.1 Paracoccaceae bacterium | reverse complement strand
AGGTAGAGCGAGCCGCAGATCAGCACGCGCACCTGAGGGTCGGCTTTGATGATGGTGTCGAGGGCTTGGGACACGCTGCTGGCGGTCGTCGCGGGCAGCTTCACTGATTTGGCGGCGGCGGCAGTTTCTTCAGCGCTCAGCGTGTTGGTCTCGCCCGGGATGGAAACGGCGGTCAGGCTGGCGGCTTGCTGGGCCAGCGGGGAGAGGTAGCCGGTCACGTCCTTGGTGTTGAGCATGCCGCAGATCAGGTGTGTGGGCCGCGGGGGCAGCTTGGCCAAGACGTCCGCCAGCGCGACGCCGGCGGCGGCGTTGTGGCCGCTGTCCAGCCAGAGTTCGGCCTGAGGCGCCTGTTCGACGAGCGGGCCGGTCTTCAGGCGCTGCATCCGGGCGGGCCATTCGGCACGGGTGACTGCGGCCTCGTAGGCCTCGTCGCCCAGGTCGAGGTGGCGCAAGACCGCCAGTGCGGCGCCGGAGTTCTGGATCTGGTGGGCGCCCAGCAGGTTTGGCAGCGGCAGGTCGCGCAGCCCGGTTTCGTCCTGATAGATCAGGCGGCCATGCTCCTCGTGGACGTGCCAGTGCTGTCCGTAAGCCAGCAGCGGTGCGCCGAGGCGGGCGGCGGTGGCCTCGATGACCTCCATCGCCTCGTCCGGTTGCGGGCCGACAATGCAGGGCACGCCGCGCTTGATGATGCCGGCCTTTTCGGCAGCGATCTTGGCCAACGTGTTGCCCAGAAACTGTTCATGGTCGATCGAGACCGGAGTGATGACCGTGACCGCAGGCTTTGCGATCACGTTGGTGGCGTCGAGCCGCCCGCCAAGTCCGACTTCGAGCAGCGTGTAGTCGGCGGGTACACGGGAAAAGGCCAGCAGGGCCGCGCAGGTGGTGATCTCGAAATAGGTGATCGGCGCGCCGTCATTGGCGGTGTAGCACTCGTCGAGCACGGCGGTGAGATCGGGCTCGGAGATCAGCGCGCCGGCCACGCGGATGCGCTCGTGAAACCAGGCGAGATGCGGCGAGGTATAGGCGTGCGCGCTCAGCCCCGCGCCCTCGATCCCCGCCCGGATCATGGCGAGGGTCGAGCCTTTGCCGTTGGTCCCGGCGATGTGGATCACCGGAGGCAGGCGCCGCTCGGGGTGGTCCAGCGCCTTCAGCAGGCGCCAGACCCGGTCCAGCGTCAGGTCGATGACCTTGGGGTGCAGGGCCATCATCCGCTCGAGGATGAGATCGGAGCCCGAGCGGGGGTCGGTCATGGGCGTGCCGGTCAGATCGGGGCGCGGGTCAGGGCCGAGAGCCCTTCGTTCACGTCGAACATCTGCGCGTTGATCCCGGTAATGCCGAACTCGGCCAGGCGGGCGGAATGCTTGTCGCGATAGGCGACCGCCGCCTCGGGCGTCTCGAACACGTAGATGCCGCCGGCGCGCCCCTCTTCGGGGTTCTCAGTCCAGATCTTCCAGACCAGGCCATCCTCCTGGGCGATGTCGCGGGCCAGGTCGCCCCTCGCGGCGACCATTTCGTCGCCCCAGAGGCCGGTGAAGGGAAAGTCGAACTGCACAAGGGTGTAGGACATGTCTTGCCTCTCAAAAAAGGGGCGGGCGTTACTTGCGCGCCGGCTCGGGGGTGGGGTTCGGTTTGTCCGTCCCGGACGTCTCGGCCTCGGCCAGCACCGCCTCGACCGTCTCGGCCGGGTCGGGCGCGGGCAGGTCGCCGCGCACGGCCGGGGGCAGGCCCAGCAGCATCCGGGTGATGCCGATCAGTTCGTCGCGCAGCTGCGTGCGCGGGGTGACGCGGTCGAGCATCCCGTGATCGAGCAGGTATTCGGCGCGCTGAAACCCGTCGGGCAGCTTCTCGCGGATGGTCTGTTCGATCACCCGG
The DNA here is from genome assembly GCA_003511785.1 of Paracoccaceae bacterium. Lineage (GTDB taxonomy): Bacteria > Pseudomonadota > Alphaproteobacteria > Rhodobacterales > Rhodobacteraceae > UBA7951. The sequence goes on along the minus strand of DOIS01000237.1, from coordinate 3,799 downwards.
GGGCCGGCGAAACAGATCAGCGCGTTGGGTTCGGCGATCTGCACGTCGCCCAGCATGGCATAGGAGGCCGTCACCCCGCCGGTGGTGGGATGGGTCAGGACCACGATATAGGGCAGGCCCGCCTCTTTCAGCATCTGGACCGCCACGGTGGTGCGCGGCATCTGCATCAGGCTGAGAATGCCCTCCTGCATCCGGGCGCCGCCGGCGGCGGAGAACAGGATCAGCGGGCGTTCGAGTTTCACGGCCTCTTCGGCGGCGGCGATGATCGCGTTGCCGACATACATGCCCATCGACCCGCCCATGAAGCTGAAATCCTGCGCCGCGGCAACGATGGGGGTGCGCCCGATCTCGCCGGTGGCGACCAGCATCGCCTCCTTCTCACCGGTGGCCTTCTGGGCGGCGCGCAGGCGGTCGGGGTATTTCTTCTGGTCGCGGAAATGCAGCGGGTCGGGGGTGGGCTCGGGCACCTTGACCTCTGAGAACACGCCGTTGTCGAACAGGGCCTTGAACCGTTCGCGCGGGGCGATGGCCATGTGATGGCCGCAGTTGGTGCAGACGTTGAGGTTGTCGGCCAACTCGCGATGGAACAGCATGGTGCTGCATTCGTCGCATTTGCGCCACAGGTTCTCGGGCGTCTCGCGGCGCGAGAAGATCGAGTTGATCCTGGGCCGCACGTAATTCGTGATCCAGTTCATGTATCCGTTCCCGATGCCTGTGCTTGCGGGGGACATAAGCCCACGGGCGCACGAATGCAATCAGCGGCGCAGCACCACGCGGGCGGCAAGCCAGCCCACCCCCATGGCCGCGAAGTCCACCGGCAGCCAGGCGCGCAGGGCGTCCGTGTCCGACATCGCAAAGGGCGCCGTGAAAAGCGCCAGGCCGTTGAGGCTGTCGGGTACCGAGACAATCAGGAGCGAGGTGGCATTGTTGACGAAATGCAGCGCGATGGCCGGGCCGAGCGTGCCCGCGCGCGCGGTGAGGTCCGCCGCCAGCAGCCCGAACAGCCCGGCCCAGGCGACCACGATCCAGGCGTTCTCGCCCGCCTGCGCCGGCATGTAGTGCCCGGCGGCGAAGAGCGCCGAGGGCAGGCCCGCCCAGATCAGCGGATGCGAAAAGCGCGCGGCCAGCGACTGTTGGAGATAGCCGCGAAACAGGATCTCCTCGGCCGTGACCTGGATGAACACCGCCAGCAGTGACAGCGGCAGGAGCAGCAGCCAGCGCCCCATGGCCATGTTGGGGACCAAATCTCCGCCCATGTTGTAGGGCGGCAGGAGCAGCACCAGCAGCCCGATCCCGACCAGCAGCCGCAGCACCCGCCAGAACTGGCGCAGCGGCAGGCCGGGCGGGCCGATCACGCCCAGGGGCACCCGGCGATGGACCACGCGCGCCGCGACCATCACGCCGACGATGATGAAGGCGAAGCTGAACAGCAGCACGTACATTGCCGGGGCGGTGGCGCCCTGACGCTCGGCGCCCACGATCTGCGTCATCCAGAAATCGGGGGCGAACGTGACCAGCACCATCTGCAACGCGGCGTTCAGCCCGTAGGCCACGACCACGGCCAGCACGACCCCCGCGATCAGGCGGCCCAGCGTGCCGTGCGGGCGGGCGGGGGCCACCAGGCGCTCATGCGCGGCGTAGGCGGGGCGCTCAGCCATGCGGCCGTGCCCGGCGGCGTGCGGCCGCGCTCCTTTCGACTGTCGGGAAATGTGCCATGCCCGTCGCGGTCCCGCTGCTCTGCCCCTCGCTCTGTCCGTTGCCGTGCCCCGAACCAGACGTCACGCTAGGCACGCGCCCTCGCGATGGCAAGCGCCGCGCGCCTTCTGTCTTGTGCCGCCTCATGCCCGATTGTATGCCAAATCCGACCATTTCAGGAAGGCCCGCCGATGACCCGACGCTTTGACAAGTCCAGACTGCCCAGTCGCCATGTGACAGAGGGGCCGGCCCGCGCGCCGCACCGCTCGTATTACTACGCGATGGGCATGACCGAGGAGGAGATCCACCAGCCGCTGGTCGGCGTGGCCACCTGCTGGAACGAGGCGGCGCCCTGCAACATCGCGCTGAGCCGGCAGGCGCAGGCGGTGAAGCTGGGCGTGAAGGCCGCCGACGGCAGCCCGCGCGAGTTCACCACCATCACCGTGACCGACGGCATCGCCATGGGGCATGAGGGGATGCGGTCGTCGCTTGCCTCGCGCGAGGCCATCGCGGACACGGTCGAGTTGACCATGCGCGGGCATTGCTATGACGCGCTGGTGGGGCTTGCGGGGTGCGACAAGTCGCTGCCGGGGATGATGATGGCGATGGTGCGGCTGAACGTGCCGTCGGTGTTTATCTATGGCGGGTCGATCCTGCCGGGCAAGGCGCCGCAGGTCGACGAGATCCCCGAGGATTTCCGCACCCGCGACCTGACCGTTCAGGACATGTTCGAGGCCGTGGGCCGGCACCAGAGCGGCACCCTGTCGGACGCGGCGCTGGAGATGCTGGAACGCGTGGCCTGTCCCTCGGCTGGGGCCTGCGGCGGGCAGTTCACCGCCAACACCATGGCCTGTGTCTCCGAGGCGATCGGGCTGGCGCTGATGAATTCCAGCGGCATGCCGGCGCCCTACGAGAGCCGCGACCAGTATGCCGAGGCAAGTGGCCAGGCGGTGATGGACCTTCTGGAAAAGAACATCCGCGCCCGCGACGTGGTCACGCGCAAGTCGCTGGAAAACGCCGCGCGCGTGGTGGCCTGCACCGGCGGCTCGACCAATGCCGGGCTGCACCTCCCGGCCATCGCGCACGAGGCGGGGATCGAGTTCTATCTCGACGACGTGTGCGAGATCTTCCGCGACACGCCCTATTTCGTCGATCTGAAACCGGGCGGGCAATTCGTGGCCAAGGACCTCTATGATGCCGGCGGCATTCCCGTGGTGATGAAGGAGCTGCGCAAGGTGGGCCTGATCCACGAGGACTGCATGACCGCCACCGGCCGCTCCATCGGCGAGGAGCTGGACCGCATCGACCGCGAGGCCGATGGGCGCGTGATCTATCCCATCGACACCCCGATCACCAAGACCGGCGGCGTGGTGGGCCTCAAGGGCAATCTCGCGCCCGAAGGCGCCATCGTGAAAGTCGCGGGCATCTCGGCCGAGGATCAGGTCTTCACCGGCCCGGCGCGTGTCTTCGAATGCGAGGAGGACGCCTTTGCCGCCGTCAAGGCGCGGGACTACAAGGAAGGCGAAGTCATCGTGATCCGCAACGAGGGTCCTGCCGGCGGTCCCGGCATGCGCGAGATGCTGGCCACCACCGCCGCGCTCTCGGGCCAGGGCATGGGCAAGAAGGTGGCGCTCATCACCGACGGGCGGTTCTCGGGCGCCACGCGCGGCTTCTGCGTGGGCCATGTCGGCCCCGAGGCGGCGCAGGGCGGACCCATCGCGCTCTTGCGCAACGGAGACGTGATCACCATCGACGCGGTCAGCGGCAGCCTGAGTGTCGATCTGTCGGAGGACGAACTGGCCCGGCGCCGCGCCGAGTGGACCGGCCCGCGCGAGACGATCTATGCCACTGGCGCGATCTGGAAGTTCGCCCAGCAGGTGGGCGCGACTTACAAGGGCGCGGTCACGCATCCCGGCGGCAAGGCGGAAAAGCACCAATACATGGACCTGTGATTGTCCCAACGCGACCTTTGCGCGCCCGCCCATGTGGCGGGCGCGTGTCGTTTCGCCACCGTTGCACCGGGCGTCGTGCGCCGTTTAGGGCCTGTGGACATTCAGGATTCCCAAGAGCGTTGATTTCTGGTTCACTCTCCCAAAAGGGAGTT
>DOIS01000259.1 GCA_003511785.1 Paracoccaceae bacterium | reverse complement strand
CGGCCGCGAGAGTTTCTTTGCCGAGGACTGGGACGAGGCGCTGGAGACCGCGCAGACCGAGGCCACGACCCCCTGCGCCGACTACCTGATTGGCACGCCACACCTGTCGGATCACCTGGAAAACGGTCTCGACGCGCTGGGCATCTCGGCCAAGGACGTGGAAAACGACCTGATGTAGAAAGCGTCAATGGGACCGGGCAGGGCCGCGCGGCCCTGCACTCAACCGCCGTTGCCGTCCTTGAACTCGAGCCCCATCTCCGAATAGCGCTCGGCCTCTTCCAGCCAGTTTGGCCGCACCTTGACCTGTAGGAACAGGTGCACCTTGCGGCCCAGAAACTCCTCCAATTCGGCCCGCGCCGCCTGGCTGATCGCCTTGATCGTCTCGCCCTTGTGGCCCAGAACGATACCTTTATGCCCGTCGCGCGCCACGTAGATCACCTGGTCGATCCGGGCCGAGCCATCCTTGCGCTCTTCCCAATTCTCGGTCTCGACCGTGAGCTGGTAGGGCAATTCCTGGTGCAGCCGCAGGGTCAACTTCTCGCGGGTCATTTCGGCGGCGATCATGCGCATGGGCAGATCGGCGATCTGATCCTCGGGATAGAGCCACGGTGACTCGGGCAGGGATGCCGCCAGCCAGGCTTTCAGGTCCGCGATCCCGTGGCCTTTCTCGGCAGAGATCATGAAGGTTCGGGTGAAGGGAAAGCGTGCGTTCAGATCCGCCGTCAGGCCCAGCAGTACCTCGGATTTGACCCGGTCGATCTTGTTGATCGCCAGCGCCACGGGGCGGTTCGGGGCAAATTGCTCGAGCCCTTCGAGGATGCGCTCGACCCCTTCGGTCACGCCGCGATGCGCCTCGACCAGAAGCACGACGATGTCGGCATCCGCCGCCCCGCCCCAGGCGGCGGCGACCATGGCACGGTCAAGCCTGCGGCGCGGGCGAAACAGGCCCGGCGTGTCCACGAACACGATCTGGCTCTCGCCCTCGATCGCGACGCCGCGGATGCGCGCGCGGGTGGTCTGCACCTTGTGGGTGACGATGCTGACCTTGGCGCCAACCATGGCATTGGTCAGGGTGGACTTGCCCGCGTTGGGCTCGCCGATCAGGGCGACGAAACCGGCCCGTGTGCTCATGCGTTGCGCTCCAGTTTTTCCAGCAGGGCCGCGGCGGCGGCCTGTTCGGCCTGGCGCTTGGCGCCGGCGCTGGCGCGCGCCTCGTCCCCGGTGTCGAGTTTCGCCACGATGGTGAAGATCGGTTGATGATCAGGGCCGCTGCGGTCGAGTTCATGATACTGCGGCGGTTTCAACCCGCGTCCCTGCGCCCATTCCTGAAGCGCGGTCTTGGCATCGCGCGAATCCGCCTCGACCTTCGCCACGCGTGCCCCCCATAGACGCAAGACCATGTCGCGCGCCGCGTCGAGCCCGGCATCGCGATAGACCGCGGCGATCACCGCCTCCATCGCGTCGCCCAAAAGCGCCTGCTTGCGCCGCCCGCCCGACAGCATCTCGGACCGGCCGAGCTTCAGCACCGCACCCAGATCGATCTCGCGCGCGATCTCGGCGCAGGTTTCCTTGCGGACCAGCGCGTTGAACCGCGGCGCCAACTGGCCCTCGGTCGCCCTCTCGTCCTGGTCCAGCAGAGCCGAGGCCATGACCAGCCCCAGGACCCGGTCGCCCAGGAATTCCAGCCTCTGGTTGTCCGGCCGCGTGGCCGAAGAGAAAGAGCCGTGCGTCAGCGCCCGCAACAGAAGTTCCGGGTTCCTGAAGCGGTGCCCGATGCGCTGCTCAAAGGCTTTGAGATCGGCGGAGAGTTTCACTCGATTCTCTTGAAGAACCGATCGCCGCGCCAGGTCCAGAAAAACAGCATCGAACTGCCTGCGGAGGAGAACATGACGCGGTCGGCGCGACCCACGAGGTTCTCGTAGGGCACGAAGCCCACGCCGCCCACGGTCTGCGGCAGGCGCGAGTCGCTGGAATTGTCGCGATTGTCGCCCATGAAAAAGTAATGCCCGTCGGGCACCGAGAACACGCCAGTGTGGTCCGATCCCTGATCGGTGATGTTCAGGATCGGATAGCTGACGCCGCCCGGGAGCGTTTCGATCTGGCGCGACTTCTCTCAGGCGCCGCCCTGGCCCACGGGACCGTTCTCGCAGCGCGGGCGCAGCCGCTGCGGGCCCTGCAGCGCGGCGACTTCGGTAAAGGTGCCGTCCGGGGTCAGCTCCACCGCCTCGCCGTTGATGTGCAGCACGCCCGCCTTCATCTGTATGCGGTCACCCGGCAGGCCTACGATGCGTTTGATGAAATCGGCCCCCGTGACGGGATGGCGGAACACGGCCACGTCGCCGCGTTCGGGGTCATTCCCCAGGATGCGGTCGTTGTCGCCCTTGAGAAAGCCGCAGAGCGTCTCGGCGGGCAGGTCGATGCCGATCGCGGGAATGCGGATCGATGGGCAGGACGCGTAGGAATAGCCATAGGCCATCTTGTTCACGAACAGGAAATCGCCGATCAGCAGCGTCGGTTTCATCGAGCCCGACGGGATCCAGAAGGGCTGGAAGAACAGGGTGCGGAACACGCCGGCGATCAGCAACGCATAGACGATGGTCTTGATCGTTTCGACAATCGCGTTGCCCTTCTTCTCGCCCTGCTTGGCCATCCCGGTCTCCGATGCTTGGGGGTTCGAGGCGCTACATGCGGCGGGCGGGTGGCCAAGTCAACCCGACGCGGAGGGCTCGGCGAGGGGTCGCGCTTCGATCACCACAAAGGCCTGCGCCCAAGGGTGATCGTCGGTCAGGGTCACGTGGATGATCGCCTCGTGTCCCGGCGGCGTCATCTGCGCTAGCCGGTCGGCGGCCCAGCCGGTCACATGCATCACCGGCTGGCCGGTGCGGATGTTGCTGACCGCCATGTCCTTCCACGCGATGCCCATGCGCAGCCCGGTGCCCAGTGCCTTGGAACACGCCTCCTTCGCGGCCCAGCGCTTGGCATAGGTGCCCGCGACGTCGCGGCGGCGCTCGGCCTTGCGCTGTTCGGTTTCGGTAAAGACGCGGTTGCGGAAGCGGTCGCCGAAACGCTCCAGCGTGCCGGCGATGCGGTCGATATTGGCCAGATCGGTGCCGATGCCGAGGATCATCGCGCTCTAGTCCTGCTTGAGCGCGTAGAGATGCACGATACGGGCTTCCTCGACCCCGCCGATCGCGGTGAAGCCGGCATGGTCGGCGCGGTTGAAGTCCTCGGTCTCCAGACCGGGAAACCGGAAATACTTGTCCAGCGGCACGTTGGGCTTGGTCGCGGCGAAGATCACCCGGTCGATCCCGGCAAAGCGCATGGCGGCCAGGCACATCTCGCAGGGTTGCAGGGTCGAGATGAGGGTGCATCCGGACAGGTCCGCATCGTCCAGCGCCCGGCCCGCGCGAGACATGGCGACGATCTCGGCATGGCGGGAGGGGTCGTTGTGCAGGTGCACCTCGTTCTCGGCAATGGCGAGCAGGGTGTCGCCGCGCATCACCGCCGCCGATATGCCGGCCGTGCCGCCTGTGGTCGCGGCAGCCAGCGCCCGGTCGATGCAACGCCGCAGTACCGCGCGCTCGGCCTCGGTGGCCTCGGGCGGGCCGCTCATGCGCGCGCCTCGTCCATCAGGCGGCGCATCTCGCGGATCGCCGGGTCGAGCCCGCGAAAGATCGCCTCGCCGATCAGGAAGTGGCCGATGTTCAACTCGCGGAGTTCGGGAAAGGCGGCGATTGGGCCGACCGTGTCATAGGTCAGCCCGTGGCCCGCGTGCACCTCGAGCCCCAGCGAATGGGCATAGGCGGACATCTCGCGCAGGCGGACCAGTTCGGCGTCGCGGTCCTCGATCCGTCCTTCGGCATGAGCGTCGCAATAGGCGCCGGTATGCAACTCGATCACCTCGGCGCCGATGCGGTGGGCGGCCTCGATCTGCGCGGGATCGGCGGCGATGAAGATCGACACACGACACCCCGCCTCGCGCAGCGGCGCGATGAAATGCGCCAGGCGGTTCTCTTCCCGCGCGACCTCCAGCCCGCCCTCGGTGGTGCGTTCCTCGCGCTTTTCGGGCACGATGCAGACCGCGTGGGGACGGTGGCGCAGGGCGATGGCCTGCATCTCCTCGGTGGCGGCCATCTCGAAGTTGAGCGGCACCGAGAGGCTCGCCATCAGCGCTTCGATATCGGTGTCGGAGATGTGGCGTCGGTCCTCGCGCAGATGCGCGGTGATGCCGTCGGCACCGGCCTCTTCGGCCAGTCGGGCGGCGCGAAGCGGATCGGGATAGGCGCCGCCGCGCGCGTTGCGGACGGTGGCCACGTGATCGATGTTCACGCCGAGGCGCAGATGATCGGGTGCCTGCATGACGACTCTCCCATGCCTTTGATTTGATCAAACCCTACTGCGCCCGGCGCGGGACGTCAGCCCGATTCTCCGGCCGTCGGGTCCGCGCCGGCGCGGCGCTTGATCTCGTTGAACTTGGCCATGATCTTGCGGCGGCGGCGCAGTTGATAGGCCCGGATCAATGGCACGCTGACCACATAGGCGATGGTGCCGGCCACGGCACCCGGGATCAGCCCGCCCACCATGTAGGGAAAGAAGATTTCGTCGTAGAATACTTCGAGCCCGTGCCAGTCGGCGGGTTGGCCGTTGAACAGCGCGACCAAATTGTTCTTCAGGTCGGTGCCGGCATCGACGAACTTGCCCGCGAAAGAGCGTTGCGCCAACTCGTCGAACTCGGTGCCCAGAAGGAAATGCCCGGTCTGAAGCGAGATCACCCCGATCGGCACATAGGTCAGAGGGTTGCCGAAGAAGGTGGACATGAGCGCGGCGAAGATGTTGCCCCGCATCAGCCGGGCCAGCAGGAAGGCAATCAGGAAATGTAGCGTGTAGAACGGGGTGAATGTGGTGAACACACCTGCCCAGATGCCGCGCGCGATGCGTTCGGGCGTGTCGGGCAGGCGGCGCACGCGGTGACGGACATAGTGAAAGGCCCGGGTCCAGCCGCCGCGCGGATATAGGAATTCGGCAACGGTTTGTGCCCAGCTGCGCGGATCCCTGCGTTTGAAAACCACCGATCGCTTCCCCTGCCCCGCGATGCGGGACGCTTGCTCAGACCAGGACTGCGCCCTGCGATTTGGCCGTTTCCCGGCGCCGTTCGACCGATGCCACGTCGCTGTCCGCCTCGAGCGCGAGCATCAGCGAGTGCAACTGCTCGACATCCCGAAGCTCGACATCGACCAGAAGGCGGTAGAAATCGGGCTTGCGGTCCACGAAGTCCAGATCCGAAATATTGGCCTTCTTCTCGCCGATCAATGTGCAAATACGTCCCAGCACACCGGCATCGTTCCCGATGGTCAACTCGAGCGTGGCGTCATAGGCCGCAGGGTGCGTGCCCGAATGCCAATGCAGGTCGATCCAGCGGTTGGGTTGGTCCTCGTAACGGCTGAGCATCTCACAGTCGATTGCGTGCACCACCACGCCCTTGCCCCGATAGGTGATGCCCACGATGCGCTCGCCCGGTAGTGGCTGGCAGCACGGCGCGCGTTCGAAGCTCTGTCCGGGCTCGAGACCGATCACCGCGCGGCGTGGCGAGATTGCGTCGCCCTCGTCCGGCGCCAACTCGGGATAGACCGCTTGGACCACGTCATGGCCGGTGAGCTCGGCGCTACCCAGTCTCGCCAGCAGCTCGCGCCGATCGGCCAGGCGCAGGCGCTTGGCGGCGGTGTCGAGCGCCTTGTCGGTGGCCTTGCGCCCGACATGTTCGAAAGCGGCACGGGCCAGTTCGCGGCCCAGCCGGATGAAACGTTCGCGGTCGGCCTCGCGCAGGGCGCGCCGGATCGCGGTGCGGGCCTTGCCCGTTGTCGCGATCTCGAGCCAGGAGACCTGCGGCGTCTGGCCCACGGCGGTGATGATCTCGACCGATTGGCCGTTCTTGAGCCGGGTCCAGAGCGGCACGCGCAGCCCGTCCACCTTCGCCCCGACACAGGCGTGGCCGATCCTTGTGTGAATGGCATAGGCATAGTCGATCGGCGTCGCCCCGCGGGGCAGTTTCACCACGTCGCCCTTGGGCGTGAAGCAGAAGACCTGGTCGGAATACATCTCGAGCTTGACCGCCTCGAGGAAATCCTCGTGATCCTCCTCGGCGTCGAACTGCTCGGTAAGGCCCGCGATCCACTTGGCAGGGTCCACCGCAAAGGGGTTCTCGGCGCGCACCCCGTCGCGATAGGACCAGTGCGCGGCGACGCCGGTCTCGGCCACGTCATGCATCTGGTGGGTGCGGATCTGCACCTCGACCCGCTTGCCGTCGCGGCCCGAGACCGTGGTGTGGATCGAGCGGTAGCCGTTCGATTTCGGCTGGCTGATGTAGTCCTTGAACCGCCCCGGCACAGCGCGCCAGCGTTGGTGGATCGCACCCAGAGCGGCATAGCAATCGGTTTCGGACCCGACGATCACGCGAAACCCGTAGATGTCGGACAGCCGCGAGAAGCCCTGTTCCTTCTCCTGCATCTTGCGCCAGATCGAGTAAGGTTTTTTGGCCCGCCCGAACACTTCGGCCTCGATCCCGGCCTTGTCCAGCTCGTGCCGCATGTCGCCCGTGATGCGGTGGATCACGTCGCCCGTCTCGCGCTGCAACGTGATGAAGCGGCGGATGATCGACTGCCGGCCTTCGGGGTTCAGGACGCGGAAGGCGAGATCCTCAAGCTCCTCGCGCATCCACTGCATCCCCATGCGCCCGGCCAGCGGGGCATAGATGTCCATGGTTTCGCGCGCCTTCTGAAGCTGCTTTTTCGGCGACATCGACTTGATGGTGCGCATGTTGTGCAGACGGTCGGCCAGCTTGACCAGGATCACGCGCAGATCCTTGGACATGGCCATGAACAGCTTGCGGAAGTTCTCGGCCTGCTTGGTCTCGCGGGAGGAGAGTTGCAGGTTTGTCAGCTTGGTGACGCCATCGACCAGCATGGCGACCTCGCTCCCGAACCGTTCGGAGACCATGGCATAGCTGGCCTTGGTGTCCTCGATCGTGTCGTGCAGCAGGGCAGTGATGATCGTGGCGTCGTCCAGCCGCTGCTCGGTCAGGATCGCCGCGACGGCGACGGGGTGGGTGAAATAGGGCTCACCCGAGCGGCGAAACTGCCCCTCGTGCATGTCGCGGCCGAATTCGTAGGCGGCCGCGATCTTCTCGGCGTTGGTTTTCGGGTTGTAGTTGCGGACCAGCGCGATCAGGTCTTCGACGGCAATCATCTCGGTCCGCTTCCTGTCCGGCATCAGCCCTGCTTCTGGGCCTCCAGGAGTTGGCGCAGCAGCGTTTCTTCGTCCATGTCGTTCTCGGCCGGCTTGTCGGCCCCGGCGCCCATCAGAAGGGCCATCGAGTCCTCTTCGGGCTCGTCCACCTCGATCTGGGACTGGTTCGCCTCGATCAGGCGCTCGCGCAGCTCGTCCGCGCTCTGGGTCTCGTCGGCAATCTCGCGCAGGGCCACCACCGGGTTCTTGTCGTTGTCGCGGTCCACGGTGATCGGAGCGCCGGCGGAAATCTCGCGCGCACGATGGGCGGCAAGCATCACCAGATCAAACCGGTTTGGAACCTTATCAACGCAATCTTCAACCGTAACGCGGGCCATGGGCGACTCCCGAATTATCTATAATCTTTAGAAGTGGCTTATTTAGGGTGTTTGGCGCGCAATGACAAGTGCTGAACGTGCT
>DOIS01000187.1:10758-11009 GCA_003511785.1 Paracoccaceae bacterium | reverse complement strand
ATCAACCGGTCGGCAAAGGCGCGGCCCAGATCGTCGTCGCGCAGGATGTAGAACTGCGCCAGGATATAGTCCTCGGCCGCGTCGATCGCCGAGAAGATCGCGCCGAACCCGGCCTGCCCGTCGATCAGCAGATCGGCCCCGTTGCCGCGCAGCGCGGGCATCCGGGCGACGGTCTCGAAGGGCGGCAGGCAGACATCGGTGCTCTCGCGCGCAGGCGCCTCGCGCGCCCCGGCCAGGCGCAGCGCCTCGAC
>DOIS01000187.1:0-10441 GCA_003511785.1 Paracoccaceae bacterium | reverse complement strand
CGGCCAGGCGCAGCGCCTCGACCACGCGCTCGGATTCCTGGCGCGCGATGCGGTAGCCGCGGAACCTGTGATGGCCGAGGAACAGGTAGGAGGGAATCGCCAGGACCGGGTTCAGGATCAAAAAGATCACCCAGCCCACGGCGCCCTGCGGGGTGCGCGCGGTGGAGGCCGCCCGCACGGCGAAGACGACCGCCGTGGCGTAGAGCAGAAAGATTGCCGCCGAACTGACGCCGACCCAGAATGACATGCCCGATGCGCTTCCACCTTGTCTCGATGCGGGGTCTATACACCGCAGGCGGGCCGGGCGCCATATCCGGCGGCGGGCGGGGTCACTCCGCGCCGGTGAAGACGCGCGTCCAGTCGCGGGCCATGTCCACGATCAGCCGGCCCATGTCGGGGCCGCGGTCCAGCCCGTCGGCCAGCCGGCCCACATGGCTGTCGCGGTCACAGGCATACTCGCGGTCGCCGTCGGTGTGGTGCACGATCAGCCCCAGGCGCGGGCCGTCGCCTGCGTGGTCCATTCGATCATGGCGAAATCGCCGTCCGAGTTGCCGCCCGCGATGATCGGGCGCTTGCCGATGATGCGGTCGATATTGACCGGCTTGCCCTCCTTGTCGTCGAGAAAGCCCAGCGCCGGGGCCTTGACGATCTCGGGGCCGTTCTCGCCCACCCGGTATTCGGTCTCGGTATAGGTTCCGATCACCTGCTCGTTCGGGATGCCATTGGCCCGTTCGGTGAAGACGCGCATGAAATGGATGCCGCCGCCCGAGACGATATAGGTCTTGAACCCCTCGTCGCGCAGATAGCGCAGAAGCTCGACCATCGGCTGATAGGTCATCTCGTCATAGGCCAGCCCGGTTTCGGGGTGGCGCGCGGTCTCCAGCCAGTCGGCCACGCGGGCCTGGAAGGCCTCGACGCTCATGCCGGAATGCGACACGCGCATCACGTCGAGGATCGCCGGTTCGCCGCCTTCGATCACCGCCTGGTAATTCTTTTCGGCCGCCGCGCGCAGCGCGTCCGAGGTCAGGATCGCGGGGTCTTCCTCGGCCATGTCGGCGATCACGTCGAGGGCAAAGATCAGCTGGAAATAGACCGGCTTCTCGGCCCAGAGCGTGCCGTCATTGTCGAAGGTGGCGATCCGGTCGCCGGGCGTGACGTAGTCGGGCGAGGCCGGGTCGGTGACGCTCTCGACGAACTCGACGATGCGGGTCTTGGTCTCGCCGTCGGTCCAGGAGGGCAGGGGATCGGCGAAGAGCGGTGTTGCGGCGCAGAGCGCGGCGGCAAGGGTCGTCATGCGCATGAGGCGAATACCTGTCGGTTGGTGCTGAAATGAAAACGGGCGGGGCCATCGCTGGCCCCGCCCCCTCCCCACGGGCGAGGTCCGAGACCTCGCCCTCCCCGGTTCCATGAGTGGGGTCGTGGGACCGCCCGAGGGTTACGGCGTTCCCGGGGGCGAGGAGAGCTTCTCCATCACCTTGTCGAGCGAGAAGCTCGCGGCCTCCTGGCGCGGCGGGTATTCCTCGAAGGTCGCGAGGAAATTCGCCACGTAGGCCTGCGCCGGCACCAGCATGTAGGCGCGGTCCAGCATCCAGTCGTAATAAGTGTTGGAGGTGCGATAGCCGCGTTCATAGGGGTCGCGCCGCAGGTTGAAGATGAGCGGCGTGCGCAGCGGCGTCAGCGGCTCGATCCAGGCGCGGAACGTGGCCCATTCCTTCTGCTCCAGGAAGGTGATCTTCCAGTCCATGTAGCGCAGCGCTGCAAGGTCGCCGTCATCGGTGAAGTAGAAGATCTCCTTGCGCGGGCTGACATCCGTCTCGCCGGTCAGCATCGGCAGGATGTTGTAGCCGTCCAGGTGCATGCGATAGTCGCGCCCGCCGCCGAGCTCGGCCACGGTGATGCCGTCCAGCAGGTCTTCCTTGACCGTCTCGTTGCCAGCCGCCGCGAGGAAGGTGGGCAGCCAGTCCATGTGGTGCACGATCTCGTTCGAGACGCTGCCCTCGGCGATCTGGCCGGGCCAGCGCACCATCGCGGGGACGCGCCAGGCGCCTTCCCACTGGGTGTTCTTCTCGCCCCAGAACGGGGTCATGCCGGCATCGGGCCAGGTGTTCATGTGCGGCCCGTTGTCGGTCGAGTAGAACACGATGGTGTTGTCGGCGATGCCCAGCTCGTCCAGCGTGTCGAGGAACACGCCGATATCGGCGTCGTGTTCGATCATCCCGGCGGTGTATTCGTCCACCGGCTTGCCGACGATCTCGTTGGCAATCGCGTGGTTCTCGTCGCTGACGTGGGTGCGGAAATGCATCCGCGTGCCCGACCACCAGACGAACCAGGGCTGGCCCTGTTCCTCGGCGCGCTTGATGAAGTCGATGGCGGCGGCCGAGGTTTCGTCGTCGACGGTTTCCATGCGCTTCTTGGTCAGCGGGCCGGTATCCTCGATCTCGCCATCGGCCGAGGAGCGGATCACGCCGCGCGGGCCGAAACGGTCGCGGAAGGTCGAGCCGTCGGGCATGACCATGTCGCCGGGATAGTCCTCGTTCTCGGGCTCTTCCTCGGCATTGAGGTGATAGAGGTTGCCGAAGAACTCGTCGAAACCGTGGTTCGTCGGCAGATGCTCGTCCCGGTCGCCCAGGTGGTTCTTGCCGAACTGGCCGGTGGCATAGCCCGGCGGTTTCAGCAGGCCGGCGATGGTGGGGTCTTCCTCCATCATGCCTTCCTCGGCGCCCGGCAGGCCGACCTTGGATAGGCCCGTGCGGAACACCGACTGACCCATGATGAAGGAAGACCGGCCCGCGGTGCAGGACTGTTCGCCGTAATAATCGGTGAACATCATGCCCTCGTTGGCGATACGGTCGATATTGGGCGTCTGATAGCCCATCAGCCCCCGGGTATAGGCCGAGATGTTGGACTGGCCGACATCGTCGCCCCAGATCACCAGGATGTTGGGCGTGTCGTCCTGCGCCCAGGCGGGTGCGGCCAGGGCCACGGCGAGACCGACGGCGGCCAACCGGCGCAGAATGCCGCCGGGCCGGTCCGTCGATGGGTGAGATCGGATCATGGGTATCTCCTGATTCGGTCCCGGCCGGATGCCGGGGGTGTTTGTGCCCCGCAGCCGGGGCAATCTAATGCGCGTTCACGAAATGAGTCGGTTAAAAGGCGCAGTTCCGAAAATGGGAACATTTGAAGTTTACGCAGGGTCCGAAACGGCTCATCTGTCAAATGAGGGCTTTGACACGCAGGAGTGAGAAAAAGATCGTGAGCACCGCGGCAACGATATCCCACGTCCACGGCCGAGGCGGGCGGCCAACGGCCCGCGACCGCATCGTCATGTCGCAAAGCGAGTGGATGAGCGAGTGCCCGGCCGACTTCCGCGATGCGGTGTTTCGCGCCTGCCAGCTGCGCCATTTCGCGGCGGGCGAGGTGCTGTATCGCTATGGCGACCCGGCAGGGGCGATTTTCGGCATCGTCGCGGGGGCGGTTCAGATCGCGGTGCCGGCCGATGACGGGCAGGAGACCGTCATCCACCGCGACGAGCAGGGGTTCTGGCTGGGCGACCTGGCGATGCTGTCGGATCGCACGCGGCTGGTCACGGTGACCGCCTCCGAGCCGGTGCGCGCGCTGTGCCTGCCGGCCGCGCGGGTGGTCGAGATGGTCGAGGCCACGCCCGCCTTCTTTCAGCCTTTCTATGCCCTTCCCATGCCAACATACGCACCGCGTTGCGGATCATCGCCAACCTCGCCGTGACCGGCGCCGCGCAGCGCCTCGCGTTGCGGCTGCTGCATCTCTCCGAACGGCTGAGCGACGCGGACGGCTGGATGCGGGTGTCGCAGACGAGTTGGCCGTGATGGTCGCCGTCTCGCCGGCGACGCTCCAACGCGAACTGCGCAAGCTTGCCGAGGCCGGCCTGGTCGATCTGGGCTATCGGCGGATCCGGGTGCCGGACCGGGCCGGGCTCGCCGGGCACGGCCAGTCCTGAGGCCGCGCCGCCCGCGCGGCGGTTGCAAAGGCGCGCCGCGCCGTGCCACCTTGCCAGCGCGGGCTGAGATGGACGGGAGAGCCGGGTGGAACCACTGAACGCGACCGTTTGGCGCGGCTTGGCGCTGATCGTGGCCACGGCGCTGATTTCCCTTCTGTTCTTCCTGGTGGCCCGGCCGTTCATCGTGGCGCTTCTGATGGCGGCGCTGGCGGCCGAGATGGTGCGCCCGCTGCGTGCCCGGATGCTGCGGCTGACCGGCGGGCGGGGCCGCGCCGCCAGCGGGCTGACGCTCGCGCTGGTGATCGTGGGGGTGATTCTGCCGCTCTTCACGCTGGGCTACATGGCGGCGCTTCAGGCGGCGGGGCTGGCCGGCGATCTGCGCGGCCTGGCGCGGCAACTGGCCGCCACGCCGCTGGGCGACCTGCTGCCTGCCTGGCTGCCGCAGGAGGAATGGCTCGAGGCGCAGCTGCGTGCCTGGTGGCCCGCCATCCTGGAGAAGCTGGGCGAGCTGGGCACCGCTGCCGCAGCCTATTTCGTGGGCCACATGTCCACCTTCACCCGGGGCGCGGCGCGGCTGTTCCTCGACGTGTTCATCTTCATCTATGCGCTGTATTTCTTCCTCGGGCGCCCGGTGCCGATCCTCGACCAGCTGCTCGCCTTCACCGGGCTGCGCCCCGACACCCAGGCGCGGCTGTCCGAGCGCGCGGTGTCGATCACCCGCGCCACCCTGCGCGGCAACATGGTGATCGCGTCGATCCAGGGGGTGCTGGGGGGCATCGGCTTCCTGCTGGCCGGGATCGGCGGGGTGGCGTTCTGGACCGTGGTGATGATCGTGATGGCGATGATCCCGGCGATCGGGGCCTCGTCGGTGATCCTGGGGGGCGCGGTGGTGCTGATGCTGACGGGGCAGGTCTGGGTCGGGCTGGCGCTGGCGCTGTGGGGGATGTTCGCGGTGGGCAGCGTGGACAACCTGCTGCGGCCCTGGCTGGTCGGCCGCGATGCCCAGCTCGACGAGATTCTGATCCTGGTCAGCACGCTGGGGGGGCTGGGCTTCTTCGGCATTCCCGGCCTGGTGATCGGGCCGGTGCTGGCGGGGCTGTTCGTGACCATCTGGAGCACGCTGCGCGACGCCATGGCCGAGGGGCCGGGGAAATTGCCCTGATGCTCTGGCGCTGGAAAGAGGCCCTCTTCGAGGCGCTGGGCCGGTTCATCACCGGCAAGGGCGGCTCGATCCTGGCGCCCAACATCGCCTTCTCGCTGATGCTGGCGCTGTTTCCCTTCCTGCTGTTCATCCTGTCGCTGGCGGTCACCTTCTCGACCGAGGTCGATGTCGAGGAGCTCATCGACCTGATCCTCAGCGCCTGGCCCGAGGAAGTCGCCCGCCCGATCGAGCGCGAGCTGCGCGCGGTGGCGGGCGGCGCCGATGGCGGGCTGACGCTGGGCGCGCTGCTGACGCTGTTCTTCGCCTCGAACGGGGTCGAGTCGATCCGCCAGGCGATGACGCTGGCCTATCACGACGTGGACCGCCGCCCGGTCTGGAAGACGCGGCTGATCGGGCTGGGGCTGGTGATCCTGGGTTCGGGCTTCGTGCTGGCCTTCACCGGGGTTGCGGTGGCCTTCCCGCTCTACATGCATTTCGTGGGGGACGCGCTGCCCGCGCCGCTGAGCTGGCTGTTCACCGACCGGATCATCAACCTGATCCTGACCCTGGGGCTGGTGGTGCCGGGCGTCTTCGTCTGCCACCTGGTGCTGCCGGGCGGGCGGCACGGGCTGCGCAACATCTGGCCCGGGGTGATCCTGACCGTGGCGCTCTGGGCGCTGGCGGCGCGGGGTTTTGCCTTCTACATCTCGCATTACGCCGCCTACAGCGTGATCTATGCCGGGCTGGCGGGGGTGATCTCGGCGCTGATCTTTCTCTATCTGCTTGCCGCGATCCTGATCTTCGGGGCAGAGTTCAACGGCGCGCTGATCCGCCAGGCCAAGGCCCGCGACCGCCACGACCCCGATGCCGCCGAGGAAGGAACCCCCAAGACATGACCCTCCGCTTCCGCCGTCGCGCCTGGGCCGCGCTCTGCCTGGCGCTGCTCTGCGCCGCGCCCACGATGGCATCCGCCGCCCCCCGCCTATGTCGGCTCGGAAAGCTGCACCGACTGCCACGAGGACGCCGCCCGCGCCTGGGAGGGCTCGCATCACGACCTGACCTGGACCGAGGCGGACCCGGCCAACGCCTTGGGCGATTTCGACGACGCCACCTTCACCCATAGCGACGGCAAGGAGGTGCGCTTCCTCACCCGCGACGACGCGCTGCATATCGTGGTGACGGAAAGCGATGGGGTGACAACCGATTACCCGGTGCATTCCATCGCGGGCATCGCGCCCTTGCAGCAATACCTGCTCGAGACCGCCCCGGGCCGGCAGTAGAGCTTCGACGTGGTCTGGGACGATGTCGAGAAACGCTGGTATCGCCTCTATCCCGACCAGGACCTGCCACCCGGCGACGGCTATCACTGGCGAGGGCCCTACAAGACCTGGAACGCGCGCTGCGCCGAGTGCCACGCCACCAACTACCAGCGCAACTACGGCGCGCGCACGCAAAGCTATGCCTCGACCCAGCCCGAGATCGGTGTGGGCTGCGAGGCCTGCCATGGCCCTGGTGCTGCGCATCTGGACTGGGTGGCAGGGCGCCCGGTCGAGACCCCGGGCCTGACCGAGCGGGGCTTCACCATCGACCTCGGCGCCGATGTCGAGGCCACGATGCAGGTCTGCGCCGCCTGCCATTCCCGGCGCGAGCCGCTTCTCGACGGCAACCCGGTCCCCGGCACGCCCTATCACGACGCCCACGCACTCTCGCTGCTGCGGCCGGGGCTTTACCACGCCGACGGGCAGATCCTCGACGAGGCCTATGTCTACGGCTCCTTCCTGCAATCGAAGATGTATGCCCGGGGCGTCGGTTGCTGGACTGTCACCTCCCGCACGAGGCCACGCTCAAGGCGGAGGACAACGCCATCTGTGCGCAATGCCACTCGCTGGCGGGCAACCCGGATTTCCCCTCGTTGCGGCTGGCCGAGTATGACGACCCGGCGCACCACTTCCACCCCGAGGGGAGCGACGGCGCGCAATGCGTGGCCTGCCACATGATCGAGCGCGACTACATGGGCATCGACGGGTGGCGCGACCATTCCTTCCGGGTGCCGCGCCCGGACCTGGCCGCCGAGACCGGCGCGCCGGATGCCTGCACCGATTGCCACACCGACCGGAGCCCCGACTGGGCCGCCGCCGAGATCGCCGCGCGCTTCCCGGGCAGCGACCATCGCGGGCCGCATTACGGCCAGGTGCTGGCCGCCGCGCGTCGCGACGCGCCCGGGGTGGCCGCGCTGGCCGAGGACACCGGGCAACCGGGGATCGTGCGCGCCACCGCGCTCGAGGCCGCGCAAGGCTATGCCGCGCCCGACCTGGCCGACCGGCTGGCACCGCTTCTCGCCGATCCCGACCCGATGGTGCGGGCGGCCGCCGTGGTGGTGCAGCGCGCGCTGCCCGGACCGGCGCGCGCCACGCGGCTGGCGCCCTTGCTGGCCGATCCGATGAAATCGGTGCGCATCGCGGCGGCCCGCTCGATGCTCGACGTGGAGTCGGGCGCGCTCTCGCCCAGCCAGGGCGCGGTGCTGGGGCAGGCGATGCGCGACTGGCAGGGCTCGCTGGGCAACAAGCAGGATTTCCCGGAGACCCACCTCATCACCGGCGGCATGGCGCTGACCCTGCGCAACCTGCCCGTGGCCGAACGCGCCTTCGGCGAGGTGGTGCGCCTCGATCCGCAGCGGGTCGAGGCCTGGGTCATGCTGGTGCGGCTGGCGGCGGCCCGCGGTGGGGCAGGGGCTGCGGGCGAGGTGCTGGACCGCGCCCTGGCCCGGGTGCCGGATGATCCGCAATTGCAGGCGCTGGCGCGGGAACTGGGCCGCTAGGGCGGACTGCCACATTGGCGCCCGGAAGCGGACACGGAATACGCACACCCTTTCTTCATCATTCCGGGTCAGGCTTGGTCCCGACCCGGAGAGAGGATGATGACCCCAGATCTTGCCGCCCGCCGCGCCCGCCTTTTCGCGCTGATGCGCCAGGAGCACCTGGCCCGGCTGGCCCGCGCCCGCCCGGGCCGCGACCGGCCATCCCAGTTGCGCGCGGCCGAGGCCTTGCGCGCCCGTGCCCTGCGCTCATGGTTGGTGCCGGGGCCGTGTATTCCGCCGCCGGTTTCGGACACAGCCCGGGGCAGGGTGCGTGTCGGATTCAGGTGGCCGCTGCCATTCGGCGCGCGCGCCGGGGCGAGGAGCTGAGGGGGCAGGTTGTCTTCACGCTCTGTCGATATTGGAAAGGGCCTCGGGGGCCCCGTGCATGAACGGCGCGGAGGCTGGCGCGCCATCGACTGAACCAGCTCGAACCGGCTAATCCCGGCGACCAGCGCGAAACACCAGATCCTTTTGCCGAGCGTCCGATGCGCGGGGGATCAGCCCCGAAATCCCGTCGCCACCACGAATTTCTCGGAACTGCCGGCGCGCGAGGCAGGGGGTTTCACATTGGCCACCTTGGCGAATTTCTGCTTGAGCAGCTTCTGCAACTCGCCCTCGGCGCCGCCCGCCAGCACCTTGGCGACAAAGGTGCCGTTCTCGTCCAGCATGTCGAAGGCAAAATGCGCCGCCGCCTCGCAGAGCGCCATGATGCGCAAGTGATCGGTCTGCTTGTGCCCCGAGCTGGACGCCGCCATGTCCGACATCACCACGTCGGCGCGACCATTCAGCCAGTCCTTGACCTTCAGGTCGGCATCGTCCTCCATGAAATCGAGCTGGTGGATCTCGGCCCCCGGGATCGGTTCGACCTCCTGCAGATCCACCCCGATGATCCGGCCCACCGCCTTGCCCGATTTCTCGCCCAGGGCGTTGATGCGCGGCACCGCCACCTGGATCCAGCCCCCCGGCGCACAGCCCAGGTCCACCACCCGCGCTCCGGGCACGAGAAAGCGATACTTGTCGTCCAGTTCCATGATCTTGAAGGCCGCGCGCCCGCGATAGCCCTCGGCCTGGGCGCGCTTGACGTAAGGGTCGTTCAACTGCCGCTGCAACCAGCGCGTGGACGACAGCTTGCGGCCCCGCGCGGTCTTGACCTTGACCGTCAGATCGCGCTGCCCGCGCCCGGATGTGTTCTTGGCCATGTCAGCCTCCTGCGTTGCCGCCGCGATAGCGCCCGCGCGCGCCCGTGGCAAGCCGGGCCTGCCGCCACGTCAGCTGCGCGCCGGAGCTTGCCGGATGAAGAATAGCCGAAATAATGGCCCGAAAGGGAGGGAACAAGATGAAAGCCACCATCGCCGCGTTGGGCCTCATGGCGCTGACCACCCCCGCCTGGGCCGAGATCGTGCGCATCGCGCCGGGCGAGGGCGCCGAGGAGACGTTGCAGGAGGCGCTGATCCTGGCCCGCCCCGGCGACGAGATAGTGCTGGCGCCCGGCACCTATCCGATCCGCAACCAGCTTTCGCTCGACGTGGACGGCGTGACCCTGCGCGGCGCCGGGATGGACGCCTCGATCCTGTCGTTCAAGGGCCAGACCGGCGGCTCGGAGGGGCTGATGATCACCGGCGACGGGGCGCTGCTGATGGATTTCGCGGTCGAGGACACCCTGGGCGACGCGATCAAGTCCAAGGGGGTGGACGGCATCGCGCTGGTCCGTGTGCGCACCGAATGGACCAACGGCCCCGACCCGGAAAACGGCGCCTACGGGCTCTACCCGGTCTCGTCGAGGAACGTGCTGATCGACGGGGCGGTGGCGATCGGCGCCTCGGATGCGGGCATCTATGTGGGCCAGTCCGAGAACATCATCGTGCGAAACAGCCGCGCCGAATACAACGTGGCCGGGCTCGAGATCGGGAACAGTTTCCACGCCGATGTGCATGACAACCATCTCGAAAACAACACCGGCGGCATCCTGATCTTCGACCTGCCCGACCTGCCGCAGCAGGGCGGGCATCACGTGCGGGTTTTCGACAACGTCTCGGTGAACAACAACACCGACAATTTCGCGCCCCCGGCAATATCGTGGGCATCGTGCCCGCGGGGACGGGGATGCTCATCATGGCCAATTCGGATGTCGAGGTCTTCGGCAACCGCTTCGAGAACAACAAGACGGTGAACCTGATCTTCGGCTCCTATGTCGAAGAGACCGACGATCCCGATTATCGCAAGCACCCCGCGCGCATCCATATCCACGACAACAGCTTCGGGCCGGGGGGCTATGAGCCCGACGACAGCGAGTTCGGCAACGTCCTGCGCGACGTGCTGGGCACGCCGGTGCCCAACATCGTCTGGGACGGGGTGATGACCGTGGGGCAGTATTTCACCTTCGGCCTGCCGCGCGCCGAACGCCACGCGGTCCATTCCAACGATCACGGCGCGCAGGCGTCCTATGCCAACGCCGATTTCATGGGCTGGT
>DOIS01000379.1 GCA_003511785.1 Paracoccaceae bacterium | reverse complement strand
AGGTGGTGCGGCTTTACTCCATGACCAAGCCCGTGACCTCGGTCGCGCTGATGATGCTGGCCGAGCGCGGGCTGTTTCACCTCGATGCGCCGCTCTCGGACTTCCTGCCAGAGTTCGGGGAGTGCCGCGCGCTCGTTCCCGACGCCGCCCGGATCGACCAGGTCGAGCCCGCGCCGCCGCCCACGCTGCACCAGCTTCTGACGCATACGTCCGGGCTGAGCTATCCATTCAACCCCGGCGTTCTGGCCCGGGCGATGGACGAGGCGGGGATCATGTTCAACCCCACCGCCGGGACGCTGGCCGGGATGGCCGCCCGCGCGGCCGAGTTGCCGCTGGCCTTCCAGCCGGGCACGCGCTGGGAGTATTCCATCTCGAGCGACATTTTGGGCCGCGTGGTCGAGGTGGTCTCGGGACGGTCGCTGGACGCGTTCTTCGCCGAGGAAATCTTTGCCCCGCTGGAGATGCGCGAGACCGCCTTCACCGTGCCCGAGGGCGTGGGCGACCGCTACGCCGCGCTATACACGCCCCTGGAAGGCAACGCGATGGACCTCAACCGCGCCAAGGGCGGCGGCGAGACCCTGCGCCTGGCCGAGGCGCCGGAGGACAGCGCCTTTCACCGCACCACCTGTTTCTCCGGCGGCGGCGGGCTGGTGGGCACGATCGACGATTACATGGCGTTCGTCGAGATGCTGCGCCGGGGCGGCGAGACCGGGCAGGGGCGGCTGTTGTCGCCGGCCACGCTGCGGTTCATGCGGCGCAACCACCTGCCGGGCGACATCGCCTCGATGGGGCCGCAGAGCTTTGCCGAACAGCCGATGGAGGGCATGGGCTTCGGCCTCGGCGGCTCGGTGGTGATCGAGCCCGCGCGCACCCGCACGCCGGGCAGCCTGGGCGATTTCGGCTGGGGCGGCATGGCCTCGACCTTCTTCTGGCTCGACCCGGTGCTGGACCTGTCGGTGGTGTTCTTCACGCAATTGTCGCCGTCGAGTTCCTATCCCGCGCGCCCGGAACTCAAGGCCCTCATTCACGGAGCAGTCATCCAATGAACGACCGCGAAATCCTTTGGACCCCGTCGCCGGAGCGTGCGCAGGCCAGCGCCATGGCCGGGTTCATCCGCTTTCTCGAGGAGACGCGCGGGTTGCGCTTCGACGACTACAATGCGTTCTGGACGTGGAGCACCACCGATCTCGACGCCTTCTGGCAGGCGATCTGGGACCATGCCGGCGTGCGCTCGCCCACGCCGCATTCCGCCGTGCTGGCCCGCCGCGCCATGCCCGGGGCCGAGTGGTTCCCCGGCGCCCAGGTCAATTTCGCGGGCCACGTGTTGCGCCACGCGGGCGACCGCCCGGATGAGACCGCGCTCATCACCCATTCCGAGACCTTCGGGCGGCGCGAGATCACCCGGGGCGTGTTGGAGGCGCGGGTGGCGGCCTTCGCGGCGCATCTGGCCGCCCATGGCGTGGAGCAGGGCGACCGGGTGGCGGCGGTTCTGCCCAATACCGACGCCTCGATCGTCGCCATGCTGGCCACCGCGCGGCTGGGCGCGATCTGGTCGCTTTGCGCGCCCGACATGGGCCATGTGGCGGTGCTCGACCGGTTCCGGCAGATCGACCCCAAGGTGCTGATCTCACAGGACGGATACGTGCATGGCGGCCGCCTCGTGGACCGGCGCGAGGCGCTGAACGCGATCCGCGCGGGCCTGCCCGATCTGGCGCATGAGGTGATGCTGCCGGTGGCGGGCGGGCTGGCCGAGGGCGCCGCCGATTTCGAGGCCGTGAGCCGGGCCGAGGACGGGGCAGGGGCGCCGCCGCCGGTCTGGGTGCCCTTCGGCCACCCGCTCTGGATCGTGTATTCCTCGGGCACCACGGGCAACCCGAAACCCATCGTGCATGGCCATGGCGGCATCATCCTGGAGGGCGCGAAACACGCGCTGCACGCCGATTTCCAGCCCGGGGACCGGTTCTGCTGGATGACCTCGTCGGGCTGGATCATGTGGAACGTGCAGTTCACCGCGATGGCCGCGGGCGCCACCGTGGCGCAGTTCGACGCGGCACCCAACCATCCCGACCTCTCCGCGCTCTGGCGCTTTGCCGCCGACGAACGGCTGACCTCGCTGGGCGTGGGCGCGGCCTTCGTCACGCAATGCGAGAAGGCGGGGGTGCGGCCTTGCGATCACGATCTCTCGGCGCTGCGCACGCTTGCGACCACCGGCTCGCCGCTGACGCAGGAGGGCTATGCCTGGGTTTACGCCTCGGTCGATCCCGACATCTGGCTGGCGCCGCTCTCGGGCGGGACCGATTTCGCCGGCGCCTTCGTGGGCGGCAACCCGATGCTGCCGGTGCGCGCGGGCGAGATGCAGTGCCGGTTCCTGGGCAACGCGGTGCGCGCCTTCGACGATGCCGGGCGCGAGGTGGTGGGCGAGGTGGGCGAGCTGGTCTGCACCGAGCCCTTGCCCTCGATGCCGCTCTACCTCTGGGGCGACGAAGACGGCTCGCGCCTGCACGAGAACTATTTCGACACCTATCCCGGCGTCTGGCGGCATGGCGACTGGATCGGGATCACGCCGGAGGGCGGCGCCATCATCCATGGCCGGTCGGATGCGACGATCAACCGGCGCGGGTTGCGCCTGGGCTCGTCCGAGATCTACCGCGCGGTCGAGGCGCTGCCGGAGGTGCTGGACTCGCTGGTGGTGGACCTGGAGTTCCTGGGCCGCGAGAGCTTCATGCCGCTTTTCGTGGTGCTGGCCGAGGGCACGGTGCTGGACCAGGACCTGAAGGACCGTATCAACTTCGCCATCAAAGACACTGTTTCTCCACGATTTTTGCCGAACGAAATCGTGCAGATCGACGAAGTGCCGCGCACGCTGTCAGGCAAGAAACTGGAAATGCCGGTGAAGAAGCTCCTCCTCGGGCATGACCCCGACCAGGTGGTGAACCGCGACTCGATGGCCAATCCCGACAGCTTCGCGGCGCTGATGGATTATGCCGAGCGCCGGATGAAGGACGCCTCACAAGAGACTGAAAAGACATGAACAAAGAGACGCAGGGCCTGCTCGATCTGCTGAACATCGAGCAGCTGGAAGTGGACCTGTTCCGGGGCCTCGGCTCGGGCGGCGAGACCTCGATGCGGATCTTCGGCGGCCAGGTCATCGCCCAGGCGCTGGCCGCGGCCTATCGCACCGTCGAAGGCCGGCTGTGCCATTCGCTGCACGCCTATTTCATCCGTCCGGGCGATCCGTCGATCCCGGAGATCTACGAGGTGGACCGCGCCCGTGACGGCGGCTCCTTCACCACGCGGCGGGTGGTGGCGATCCAGCACGGACGGCAGATCCTGAACCTCTCGGCGTCCTTCCTTCCACGTGGACGAGGATGGCTGGGACCACCAGCACACCATGCCCGATGTGC
>DOIS01000282.1 GCA_003511785.1 Paracoccaceae bacterium | reverse complement strand
GGCATTGCTCATCGAGAAGGACGGTAGATCGGTGTGAAATGGCTCTTCCGAAGGCCCGAGGTCAGAACAAGGCAGGCGGCTTCCACCCCAAAGCAGACAGTGGCCAACCGGAAGCTGCTTGTTTGATCAGATTCCCATTCCTTCCCAATGGTTTGCGTCTGCTCCGTGCGACACGTGAATGACGTTGAGAGCCTGAAAGCCATCTAAGCATTTGATTTCAGGAAGCTATTCCGAGTGCCTCGGATTGCTTCATAACCTGAAGGTCGCAGAGCCTATTCCTACCCCCACAACAAAATCAGCCAAAGAATATTGCCGCTTGAGAACCTCCCTCGCGCAAGGGTTCTTGCGTTCCAAGCCGGTGTCAACAGATCCTCGGCGCCGCGTGTCAACGGATGGTGCCACGCCCGGGCGCACTCCCTGCGTCATCGAGGCGCGTCCGCGCGCCTGATGCGCCCCGAAACCACCACGGAAGATCCCACCACGACCGAAACCAAAGCCGCCGCGCTTGCCAGTCACCGCATCCATCGCCCCCAAGCCCGAGATCGACCCGGCCCGCTCCCCGATCCCTCCCTATCACCCCCAACACGAACGTCAGACCAACCCGCAATCGAAAGACGGGTCCTTTGGCCGTCCCCCGACCTTTCGCTGGGCGTGCCACCGGTAGGTGGAGTGCGGGAACGCGCCACCCTTGCCCCAGCGCCTGGGATGGATCATAAACGCCATCGACAAACGCACTATTTCATTGCCAAAGGGATCGCATCGCATGACCATCGAGGCGCCGGAAACCAAGATCGTCGACAGCTATCGCATTGCCTGTGACGGCGGCGAAGGTGCCCTGGGCCACCCTCGCGTCTGGCTGCAGATCCCGACCGAGACCGGTTGGGTCGAATGCCCCTATTGCGACTGCAAGTACATCCACAAAGACCACCAAGACGCGGCCTGAGTCAGCCCGGTCCTATCCCTGTCACAGGTTTCTGACCGGCCTGCCGCACGGGCGGAGTGCGGCAGGCACTGGCACCCCGGCCCGTATCGTGGCAGGACGGGGCCTGTCCGCGCACACGGGAGCATCCGCGATGAGTGAATTCCGCCAGGGTTGTCATCTGCATCTGATCGACGGGTCCGCTTTCATTTTTCGCGCCTATCACGCGCTGCCCCCGCTCACGCGGAAATCCGACGGGCTGCCCATCGGGGCGGTCGCCGGCTTCTGCAACATGATCTTCCGCTATGTCGAGGACAATACCGGCCCCGACGCGCCGACCCATGTGGCCGTGGTCTTCGACAAGGGCAGTCACACCTTTCGCAACGAGATGTACGATCTCTACAAGGCCAACCGCGAGGAGATGCCCGAGGCGCTGCGCCCGCAGATCCCGCTGACCCGCCGCGCGACCGAAGCGTTCAACATCGCCTGTAAGGAGATGGAGGGCTATGAGGCCGATGACATCATCGCCACGCTGACCTGCCAGGCGCGCGATCTGGGCGGGCGCGTGACGATCATCAGCTCCGACAAGGACCTGATGCAGCTGGTGGGCGACGGGGTCGAGATGCTGGACGTGATGAGGAACCGCCGCATCGACCGTGAGGGCGTCATCGAGAAATTCGGCGTCCCGCCCGAGCGCGTGGTTGACGTACAGGCACTGGCCGGGGACAGCGTGGACAACGTGCCCGGCGCGCCCGGGATCGGGATCAAGACGGCGGCGCTGCTCATCAACGAATACGGCTCGCTCGAGGAATTGCTGGACCGGGCGGAGGAGATCAAGCAACCCAAGCGCCGCCAGACCCTGATCGACAAGCGTGACCAGATCGAGCTGTCCAAGCGGCTGGTGCAGCTCGATTGCCGTACGCCGTTGACCTTCACGCTGGACGATCTCGAAGTGCGCGACCCGGACCCCGAGGCGCTGATGCCGTTCCTGGCCGAGATGGAGTTCCGTACCCTGACCCGCCGCGTCTCGGAAAAATTCGGGATCGAGGCGCCGGTGATCCAGGACACGCCCGTGCGTCCGGCGGAGCGCGAGATCGATGAGCCGCCGGTGCTGCCCTTCGACACGGCCACCTATGAATGCGTGCGCGATGCCGAGGCGCTGGCGCATTGGGTCGAGGCGATCCGGGGGCGGGGTCTCGTCGCCGTCGATACCGAAACTACCGGCCTGAACGAGATGACCTGCGAGCTGGTGGGCATTTCGCTCTGCGTCGAGCCGGGGCGGGCTTGTTACATCCCGCTGGCGCACCGGGCGCGAGGCGGCGACGACCTGTTCGGTGACGACGCGCTGGCCGAGGGGCAAATGCCCATGGCGGTAGCGCTGGACATGCTCAAGCTCGTGTTCGAGGACGAGGCGATCCTCAAGATCGGGCAAAACATGAAATATGATGCCAAGGTGCTCGCGCGAAACGGCATCGACGTGGCGCCAATCGATGACACGATGCTGCTGTCCTACGCCCAGCATGGCGGGCTACACGGGCACGGCATGGACACGCTGAGCGAACGCTATCTCGGTCACACGCCGATCCCTATCAAGCCGCTTCTCGGCTCGGGCAAATCCGCGATCACCTTCGACCGGGTGGCGATCGAGGACGCGACCCCATATGCCGCCGAGGATGCGGATGTCACTCTGCGGCTCTGGCAGTATCTCAAGCCCCGCCTGCACCGCGAGAAGGTGACAACCGTCTACGAGACCCTGGAGCGCCCCATGGTGCCGGTGCTGGCGCAGATGGAACGGCATGGCGTCAGGGTGGACCGCGAGACTCTGTCGCGCATGTCCAACGCCTTCGCGCAGAAGATGGCGGGGCTGGAGGCCGAGATCCACGAGTTGGCCGGCGAAACCTTCAACGTGGGATCGCCCAAGCAGCTGGGCGAGATCCTGTTCGACAAGATGGGGCTCGAGGGCGGCAAGCGCGGCAAGACCGGTGCCTACGGCACCGGCGCGGATGTGCTGGAGGACCTGGCGACCCTGCACGAGTTGCCCGCAAGAGTTCTGGACTGGCGTCAGCTTTCCAAACTGAAATCGACCTATACCGACGCGCTGCAAGAGCATATCAACCCCGAGACGGGGCGTGTGCATACCTGCTACTCCATTGCCGGGGCCAATACCGGGCGGCTGGCCTCGACCGAGCCGAACCTGCAGAACATTCCCGTGCGCAGCGAAGAGGGCCGCCGCATCCGCGAGGCCTTCGTGGCCGAGCCGGGCAATGTGCTGGTCAGCCTCGACTATTCCCAGATCGAGCTGCGCATCCTCGCCCATATCGCCGGGATTCCCGCGCTGAAACAGGCCTTCGCCGAGGGGCTCGATATTCACGCCATGACCGCGTCCGAGATGTTCGACGTGCCGCTGGAGCAGATGACGCCGGACATCCGACGCCAGGCCAAGGCGATCAATTTCGGGGTGATCTACGGCATTTCCGGCTTCGGCCTTGCGCGCAACCTGCGCATTCCGCGGGCCGAGGCGCAGGGCTTCATCGACCGCTATTTCGAACGCTTCCCGGGCATTCGCGACTACATGGACGCGACCAAGGGCTTCGCCAAGGAACACGGCTATGTGCAGACCCTGTTCGGCCGCAAGATCCACACGCCCGAGATCGGCGCCAAGGGGCCGCGCGCCGGGTTCGCGCAGCGGGCCGCGATCAACGCGCCGATCCAGGGCACGGCGGCGGACGTGATCCGGCGGGCCATGGTGCGGATGCAGGCGGCCATCGAGGGGCTGCCCGCGCGGATGCTGCTGCAGGTGCATGACGAACTGCTCTTCGAGGTGGCCGAAGAGGCCGTCGATCAGGTCATCGCCGCCGCGCGCGAGGTGATGGAAGGCGCGGCGCATCCTGCGGTGCATCTCGACGTGCCGCTGATCGTCGATGCGGGACAGGGCGCCAACTGGGCCGAGGCGCACTGACCGGGGCTGAGCAGGCTTCCCGAATACGGTGAGAACGGACAGGAAAGGCGCCAGCGGCGCGTTTCCCGGACGAACGTGGAGCGTTTTGCCTGCGAACGGCCGGAGCCGAGGGGAATTGGCCGCAGGCCAAGAGGGGGCAGCGCCCCCGCGCCCGCCTCAAGCGCGCCGGCTGTCCAGCTTGGCCACGCCCAGCACCTCGAGCATCTTGGCCTCGATCTGCGGGGCCGAGAGGCCGGCGGTCTCGTACATGTCGGCGGGGCTGGCCTGGTCGATGAAGGTATCGGGCAGCACCATGGACCGGAACTTCAGCCCACGGTCGAACACGCCCTCCTCGGCCAGCAACTGCGCCACATGGCTGCCGAACCCGCCCACGGCGCCTTCCTCGATGGTGATGAGCGCCTCGTGATCGGCGGCGAGGCTCAGGATCAGATCGCGGTCGAGCGGCTTGGCGAAACGCGCATCCGCCACCGTGGGCGAGATGCCGCGCGCCTCCAGCGCCTCGGCCGCCTTGGTCGCCTCCGACAGCCGCGTGCCGAAGGACAGGATCGCCACGCGCTTGCCCTCGCGGATGATCCGGCCGCAGCCGATCTCCAGCACCTCGCCGCGCTCGGGCAACTCCACGCCTACGCCCTCGCCGCGCGGATAGCGGAAGGCGATG
Source organism: Paracoccaceae bacterium (assembly GCA_003511785.1). Taxonomy (GTDB): domain Bacteria; phylum Pseudomonadota; class Alphaproteobacteria; order Rhodobacterales; family Rhodobacteraceae; genus UBA7951. The sequence continues at coordinate 3,014 of DOIS01000282.1, read as the reverse complement.
GGCCCGTCGTCATGCGCGGCGGCGGTGGCGACCATGTGCTTCAACTCGGCCTCGTCGGCGGCGGCCATGACGACCATGCCCGGCAGGTTGGACATATAGGCGATGTCGAAGGCCCCGGCGTGCGTGGCCCCATCGGCCCCGACCAGCCCCGCCCGGTCGATGGCGAAGCGCACCGGCAGCCGCTGGATCGCCACGTCGTGCACCACCTGGTCATAGCCGCGCTGAAGGAAGGTCGAGTAGAGCGCGCAGAACGGCTTCATTCCGCCCGCCGCCAGCGCGGCCGAAAAGGTCACGCCATGCTGTTCCGCGATGCCCACGTCGAACAGGCGCGAAGGGTAGCGTTCCGCCATCAGGTTCAGCCCGGTGCCGTCCGGCATGGCGGCGGTCACGGCCACGATCTTGTCGTCGCGCGCGGCCTCGTCCACCAGTGCTTGGCCGAACACGGAGGTATAGCTGGGCGCGTTCGACGGTGCCTTCTTCTGCTCTCCGGTCAAAACGTTGAACTTCGCCGTCGCGTGGCCCTTGTCGCGCGCGGTCTCGGCGGGGGCGTAGCCCTTGCCCTTGCGGGTCAGCGCGTGGATCAGGATCGGCCCCGTGGCGCGCGCCTTCACGGTGCGCAGCACCGGCAGAAGCTGCTCCATGTCATGCCCGTCGATGGGGCCTAAATAAGAAAAGCCCAACTCCTCGAACAGGGTGCCGCCCACAGCCAGCCCCTTGAGCATCTCCTTTGCCCGCTTGGCGCCCTCGCGGAACGGCTCCGGCAGAAGCGAGACGGCACCCTTCGCGGCGGCTTTCAATTCCTGGAAGGGCTCCTCGGCATAAAGCCGCGAAAGGTAGCTCGACATCGCGCCCGTGGGGGGCGCGATCGACATCTCGTTGTCGTTCAGGATCACGATCAGCCGCTTGCCCAGGTGGCCCGCGTTGTTCATCGCCTCGAAGGCCATGCCGGCGCTCATCGCCCCGTCGCCGATCACCGCGATGGCGTCGCCCAGCCCCTCAGGCACGTTGCCGCCCAGGTCCCGCGCCACGGCAAAGCCCAGCGCGGCGGAAATCGAGGTGCTGGAATGCCCGGCCCCGAACGGGTCATAAGGGCTCTCGGCCCGCTTGGTGAAGCCCGACAGCCCGCCTTTCTGGCGCAGGGTGCGGATGCGGTCGCGGCGCCCGGTCAGGATCTTGTGCGGATAGCACTGGTGCCCCACGTCCCAGATCAGCTTGTCGCGCGGCGTGTCGAACACCGCATGAAGCGCCACGGTCAACTCGACCACGCCCAGCCCCGCGCCCAGATGCCCGCCGGTCTCGGAGACGGCCGAAATGGTCTCGGCGCGCAATTCACCCGCCAGCTGGATCAGTTGCCTGTCGCTCAGCCGCTTGAGATCGGCGGGACGGCTTACCTGGTCGAGAAGTGGGGTATCGGGTCGGTCGGTCATTCGGGGCGCCTCCCTCATGGGGCGGGATCAGTTGTCGCGCGAGATAACGAAGCGCGCCGCGTCCCGCAAGGTTTCCGCGCGCCCGCCATACTCAACCAGCGCCGCGCCTGCCTGTTCCACCAGGTCGGCGGCCCGGGCGCGCGCACCCTCGAGCCCCAGCAGCGACACGAAGGTGGCCTTGCCCGCCCGGGCATCCTTGCGCAGACGCTTGCCGGCGGTCTCGGCGCAGCCTTCTTCGTCAAGGATGTCGTCGGCGATCTGAAAGGCAAGGCCCAGCGCCTGCGCATATCGGCGCAGGGGGGCGGGATCGGTCCCGGCAAGAAGCGCCCCGGCGCAGGCGGACCATTCGATCAACGCCCCGGTCTTGCCCCGTTGCAACGCGGTGATCTCGTCCAGGGTCAGCGGCGTGGCGGCGTTCTCGGCCGCGATGTCCAGCGCCTGGCCCAGCACCATGCCGCGCGCGCCCGCCGCCTGCGCAAGGCTCAGGACCAGATCGGCGCGGGCCTCGGGCGTGCCGACCTCGGGACGGGCGACCAGTTCGAAGGCCAGCGTTTGCAGCGCATCGCCCGCCAGCACGGCGGTGGCCTCGTCCCATTCCACATGCACCGTGGGCCGGCCCCGGCGCAGGTCGTCGTCATCCATGCAGGGCAAATCGTCATGCACCAGGCTGTAGGCATGCATCGCCTCGATCGCCAGAGCGGGCCAGATCGCACGGTCCTCGTCCACCCCGTGCAGGCGGGCGCTCTCCAGCACCAGGAAGCCACGCAGACGTTTGCCGCCGGTCGTGGCGTGGGCCATGGCGCGGGTCACGGACAGATCGCTGAAGTCGCGCAGGACACCGGCAAAGCCGGCCTCGATCCGCCGGGCGTCCTCGGCCAGCCGTTCGGCGAACATTCAGAGCCCTTCGACAGGCGTGGTCCCGGTGGGGTTGCCCTCGGCGTCCAACCGGATCGCGGCCACCTTTTCCTCAGCGCGTTTCAACTCGTCCTCGCAGCGCTTTTTGAGCTGGGCGCCCCGCTCGTAGAGCGCGATCGAGTCGTTGAGCGCCACGTCGCCGTGTTCGAGCTTGTCCACCACGGCTTCCAGCTCTTTCATCGCTTCCTCGAAGCTCATGTCCTGAACGGGTTTGTCACTCATGTCGCGGCCTTTATCAGTTCTTCCACATGCGCCTTGGCCGAGGCGGCCAGCGATTGCAAGTCATAGCCCCCCTCGAGCGTCGACACCACACGGCCCCCGCATTGTTCGGCGGCAATGGCGCAAAGCTCGGCCGTGATCCAGGCGAAATCCCCGATTCCCCAGTTCAGCTGTGCCAGCGGGTCGTCGCGATGCGCGTCGAACCCGGCCGAGATGATGAGCAGGTCGGGCCGGAATTCGCGCAGGCGCGGAAAGGCGTGCTCACCCCAGGCATGGCGCATCTCGGCCCCGCCCGAGCCAGGCGGCAGCGGCAGATTCAGCACGTTGTCATGTGCGCCGGTCTCGTCCGCGCGGCCGGTGCCGGGCCAGAGCGGAAACTGCTGGCTGGTGAGCGTGAGCGCGCGGCGTTCGTCCCAGAGAATATCCTGTGTGCCGTTGCCGTGATGCACGTCG
>DOIS01000386.1 GCA_003511785.1 Paracoccaceae bacterium | reverse complement strand
CAATGGGTCCTGACCCTAGCCCATCTTGCGCAGCCGGGCCAGCAGGCTTGAGGTGTCCCAGCGCCCGCCGCCCAGCTTCTGCACGTCCTTGTAGAACTGGTCGACCAGCGCCGTGACCGGCAGGCTGGCCCCGGTCTCGTCGGCGGCCTCGAGGCAGATGCCGAGGTCCTTGCGCATCCAGTCCACCGCGAACCCGTGCTCCCACTCGCCCTCCAGCATGGTCTCATGCCGGTTGTCCATCTGCCAGCTTCCCGCCGCGCCCTGGGAGATCACCTCGACCACCGCGCGCCCGTCCAGCCCGGCCTTCTCGGCGAAATGCAGCGCCTCCGACAGACCCTGCACCACCCCGGCGATGGCGATCTGGTTGCACATCTTGGTCATCTGCCCCGCGCCGCTTTCGCCGATCCGGCGGCAGATCCGGGCATAGGCGGCGATGATCGGCTCGGCCCTGGCGTAAGTCTCGGCATCGCCGCCGCACATCACCGACAATGCACCGTTCTCGGCCCCCGCCTGCCCGCCCGAGATCGGCGCGTCGACGAAGCCCAACCCCTGCGCGCCTGCGGCCTCGTAGAGCTCGCGCGTGACCTGGGCCGAGACCGTGGTGTGATCGACGAAAACCGCCCCGGCCTCCATCCCGGCGAAGGCGCCGTCCTCGCCCTGACAAACGCTGCGCAGGTCGTCGTCATTGCCCACGCAGGCCATCACGAAGTCTGCGCCCTCGGCCGCCGCGCGCGGGGTTTCGGCGCTCTGGCCGCCATGCGCCTCGACCCAGGCGCGCGCCTTGGCCCCGGTGCGGTTGTAGACGGTCACCGCGTGCCCCTTGGCGACCAGGTGCCCCGCCATCGGATAGCCCATCACCCCAAGTCCCAGAAATGCCAGTTTCGCCATGTCGCTCCCCTCTTTTGCGTCTCGCGCTTTGCCTGCGGCCTGTGATACCTAACAGGCAGTTTCGCGCGATCAAACCTGCAGGAGTCTGATATGGCAACGGTTTTCCGCTGGCTGCTGCGCATTGCTGCCGGGCTGGTGATCCTGGCGGTGCTGGCCGTGGGGCTGGTCTATTATCTGGCGGCGCAGTCGCTGCCGGACTATGACAAGACGCTCGAGGTCGCGGGCCAGGCCGCCCCCGGCGATCCGGTCGAGATCCTGCGCGACAACGCCAACGTGCCGCATATCTTCGGGGCAAGCGACGCGGGCGTGTTCTTCGGGCTGGGCTATGCCCATGCGCAGGACAGGCTCTGGCAGATGACCACCATGCGCCGCACCGCGCAAGGCCGGCTGAGCGAGGTGTTCGGCACCTCGACGCTCAACATCGACAAGCTGCTGCGCCGGCTCGACATCGCCCGGCTGGCCGCCGCATCGGTCGAGGCGCAGACGCCCGAGACGCGCGCGGCACTCGAAGCCTATGCCGCCGGGGTCAACGCGCGGCTGGACGAGATCAACGAAGGCGCGCTGGGACGCGGCGCGCCCGAGATGTTCCTGTTCAACGCGCCCGTGGCGCCGTGGCGTCCGGCGGATTCGCTGGCCATCGTCAAGCTGATGGGGCTGCAACTCTCGGGACATCTCTCATCCGAGGTGCTGCGCGCCCGGGTGGGGCTGGCGCTGGACGATGCCGAGCGGCTGCGCGACATCCTGCCCGACATTCCCGGCACCGGGATCGCGGCGCTGCCGGAATATGCCGCGTTGTTTCCCGACGCGCCACGCCATGCGCGCAGCACCCCGCTGCCCGACCACCCGCTTTCGCCGGTTCCGAAACGCGGGCTGGCGGGGGCCTCGAACGCCTGGGCGGCCGCGCCGCACCGCTCGGCCTCGGGCGGCACGCTCCTGGCCAACGACCCGCATCTGGGCTTCACCGCTCCGGCGATCTGGTATCTGGCCCGGCTCGAGCTGGAAAGCGGCGGGGTGATCGGCGGCACCATTCCCGGCGTGCCGGTGGTGCTGACCGGGCGCAGCGCGCGGCTGGGCTGGGGGCTGACCACGGCCTACGTGGACGACCAGGATCTCTATATCGAGCGCCTGAACCCCGACAATCCCGAAGAATACCTGACCCCGCAGGGATACGAGACCTTCGAGACGCGCCCCTCTATCATCGAGATCAAGGACGCCCCGCCGGTGACGCTGACGCTGCGCTGGACCCGCAACGGCCCGGTCCTGCCCGGCACGCATTACGACCTGGAGACGGTGACCCCGCCGGGGCACGTGGCCTCGCTGGCCTGGACCGTGCTCAGCCCCGAGGACACATCGCTCTCGGCCGCCATGGCAGTGATGCGCGCGGGCACGGTCGAGGAGGCCATCGCGGCGAGCGAGGGCTATATCGCGCCGGCGCAGAACCTGACGCTGGCCGATCGCGAGACGGTGGCGATGAAGACCATCGGCTATGTCCCCGCCCGCGACGCGCGCCACCAGACGCAAGGCCGGATGCCCGCCCAGGGCTGGCGGGCCGAGAATGCCTGGCAGGGGCGCGTGCCCTATGCCGCGAACCCCGAATTCGTCAGCCCGCGCGGCGGCATCCTGGGCAACACCAACAACAAGACGGTCGAGCGCCCCTTCCCCAATCACATCTCCTTCGAGTGGGGCGACAGCCAGCGCGTCAACCGCTGGCAGCGGCTCATGCAGATGCGCGAGGTGCATACCCGCGACAGTTTCATCGAGGCGCAGCTCGACACGGTGAGCTTCACCGCGCGCTCGCTCCTGCCGCTGATCGGGGCGGATCTGTGGTTCACCGGCCAGGCCGCTCCCGACGGCACGCCCGAGCGCCAGCGCCAGATCGCGCTGGCGCTGCTGGCGGACTGGAACGGCGAGATGAACGAGCACCTGCCCGAGCCACTGATCTATGCCGCCTGGCTGCGGCATTTGCAGAAACGCCTGATCGAGGACGAGCTGGGCCCGCTCGCCGATGAATTCACGCATGTCGAGCCGCTCTTCATCGAGCGCGTCTTCAAGGACATCGACGGCGCCGCCGCCTGGTGCGACGTGCGCCAGAGCGCGCCCGAGGAGACCTGCACCGAGATGGCGCGGCTGGCGCTGGACGATGCGCTGGTCTGGATCGGCGAGACCCATGGCACCGCGCTGGAGAGCCTGCGCTGGGGCGACGCGCACCAGGCCACCCACGACCATCCGGTGCTGGGCGAAGTGCCGCTCCTGCGGTATTTCGTCAATATCCGGCAATCGACAAGCGGAGGCGACAACACGCTCTTGCGCGGGCGCACCTCGGGCGAGGGTCCGTCCCCGTTCCAGAACGTGCACGGGGCGGGCTATCGCGGGGTCTACGATTTCGCCGATCCCGACAGTTCGGTGTTCATCAGCTCGACCGGGCAATCGGGTCATTTCCTGTCGCGCCACTACGACGACCTGGCGCAGCTCTGGCGGCGCGGCGAGTATATCCCGATGTCGCTGGATGCCGAGCTGGCGCGGGCGGCCTCGGTGGGGGTGACGCGGCTGGTGCCGGCGGACTAGCCCGATGGAGGCGCTGCCGCACGCGCTGGTCGGGCTGGGCCTGCTGTTCCTGGCGGGACTGGCGGCGCACGCCCCTGCCCCGGGTCACGCTGCTCCTGCTGTGCGGCCTTGCGGCAGGCGAGGCCGGCGCCGGACTGGTGCCCGAAGCGCTGACCGCGCTCTATCCCACCGTCGCGCTGATCGCGCTGACCATGGTGGCCTTCCTGCTGGGCAGCGCGCTCTCGCGCGAGACGCTTCGGGCGCACGGGCGGGCGATCCTGGTGGTCTCGCTGGCGGTGACGGGGGCGACGCTCGGTCTCGTGGCGGCCGGGCTCTGGGCGCTCGGCGTGGCGCCGCCGGTGGCGCTGCTCCTGGGGGCCATCGCCACGGCCACGGCGCCGGCGGCCACCTATGACGTGATCCGCCAGAGCGGGGTCGAGAACGGGTTCACCCGGGTGCTCAAGGGCGTGGTGGCCATCGACGATGCCTGGGGGCTGATCGTGTTCTCGGTGGCGCGGGTTTTCGTGCAGGTTCAGGCGGGGGACGGCAGCGCCGCGGGCGCGGTGCTGATCGACGCGGGCCGCGAGATCGGCGGCGCGGTGGCTCTGGGGCTGGCTCTGGGTGTGCCCGGCGCGGTGTTGACCGGGCGCATCACGCGGGGCGAGCCGCTCCGCGTCGAGGCACTGGGGCTGGTGTTCCTGACCGCCGGACTCGCGCTCTGGCGGGAGCTGTCCTATCTCATCGCCGGCATGACCGCCGGGCTGGTGATCGTCAACTTCGCCCGCCACCATACCCGCGCCTTCCACGAGATCGAGAACCTGCAATGGCCGTTCATGGTGCTGTTCTTCGTGCTGGCCGGGGCGACGCTCGAGGCGCAGGCGCTGCGCGAAGTGGGCTGGATCGGCGCGGCCTATATCGCGCTGCGCATCGCCGCGCGGGTGGCGGGCGGTTGGCTGGGGGGCACGCTGGCAGGGACCGCGCCGGCCTGGCGGCCCTGGATCGGGCCGGCGCTGCTGCCGCAGGCGGGCGTGGCCATCGGCATGGCACTGATCGCGGCCGAGCAGATGCCGGGCGACGGGGCGCGGATCATGGCGCTGACCATCGGGGAGGCGGTGGTGTTCGAACTGATCGGCCCGGTGGCTGCGGGGGTCGCGATAAGGCGGACGGCACGCCTGTCGGCGGAGGGATGAAGGGGGCTCTGCCCCCTCGGCGCTGCGCGCCTCACCCCCGGAGGTATATGAAAAAGAGAAGAAGCAGGGGGTGCGGCGCCCTGGGCGGGCCGCGCGCGCCTGTCAGAGCGCCTCGAACTGGGCCTGCTGCTTGGCGGTCCAGAGCACGCGCAGCTCGAACCCCTCCCCGGCCTGGGTCTCCTCCTGCACCACGTCCTGCTCGAACAGCCAGGCGCGCTTGCGCCCGTCGGAGAAGGCCAGGTGCAGGCGGGCCTCAACGCGCGCGCCCTGAAGCGCCCGGGCCACGGCGGCGAGCAACTCGTCCACCCCCTCGCCGGTCAGCGCCGAGATCGCGAAAGTGGCAGGGTCGCGGGCGGCGCGGGCGCGGGCGGCCTCGCGCAGTTCGGGGGGCAGGCGGTCCAGCTTGTTCCAGACCTCGATCAGCGGGCGGTCGTCGGTCACGCCCAGCGAGGCCAGGATCGCGCGCACGTCGTCGGCCTGTTCCTCGGTCTCGGCATGGCTCACGTCGCGCACATGCACGATCAGGTCCGCGGCCAGCACCTCCTCGAGCGTGGCGCGAAAGGCGGCGACCAGTTCGGTGGGCAGGTCGCTGATGAACCCCACCGTGTCCGAGAGGATCACCTCGGGCCCGTCGGGCAACTGCACCCGGCGCATGGTCGGATCGAGCGTGGCGAACAGCATGTCCTCGGCCATCACCTGGGCGCCGGTCAGCCGGTTGAACAGCGTCGATTTGCCCGCGTTGGTATAGCCCACCAGCGCCACGATCGGGTAAGGCACCTTGGCGCGGGCCTGCCGGTGCAGCTCGCGCGTCTTCACCACCTTGTCGAGTTGCCGGCGCAAGCGCACCAGCTGGTCGTCGATGGCCCGCCGGTCGGCCTCGATCTGCGTCTCGCCCGGCCCGCCCACGAAGCCCAGCCCGCCGCGCTGGCGCTCCAGGTGGGTCCAGGCGCGCACCAGGCGCGTGCGCTGGTAGGACAGCGCGGCCATTTCCACCTGCAACACGCCCTCGCGGGTGGCGGCGCGGTCCGAGAAAATCTCGAGGATCAGCCCGGTGCGGTCGAGGATCTTCACCCCCCAGGCCTTTTCCAGGTTGCGCTGCTGCACCGGGCTCAAAGGCCCGTCCACCAGCACGAGGCCAATCTCGTTTTCCTTCAGATGCGCCGCGATCTCGTAGATCTTGCCGGTGCCGAACAGGTGCCCCGGCTGGGCCCGGGGCAGGCGCACGATCTCGGCGCCGATCACGTCGAGATCGGGCAGCGCCGCGGCCAGCGCCGCGGCCTCTTCGAGCGCCGGTCCGGGGGCGCGGCGGTCGGCGTCGGTGCGGATATCGGGGTGCAGCACCCAGGCACGGGTGCGGACCCGGTCATGTTCCATCAAGAGGCGTCTTCGCCCTCGTAAAGGCTGATCTGCTGCGAGGGCATGATCGTGGAAATCGCGTGCTTGTAAACCAGCTGGGCGTGGCCGTCACGGCGCAGCAACACGCAGAAATTGTCGAACCAGGTGATGACGCCCTGCAGTTTCACGCCGTTGATCAGGAAGATCGTCACCGGCACCTTGGTCTTGCGGACCGTGTTCAGGAACGCGTCCTGGAGGTTCTGTCTGTCGGAAGCCATTTTTCTTGCAATCTCGCCTTGTTTTTCAGTCGCGCGGTTCGGGGACACGCGGCCTCCCCTCGGGCAGTATGGAGCGCGTGCGGACGAGTTTCCACCCATAAACACCCATCTATCCGCATGATTTTTGGGCGCTATGGTCAGCGACGCCACAGGTTGGGTGTCACCAGCGCGACGATGGCCAGGGTTTCCAGCCGCCCCAGCACCATCGCGGCGCAGAGCACGCCCTTGGCCGCGCCTCCCAGCCCGGGCAGCGCAATTGGCGTCTCGGCGGCGGTCTGGATCAGCGC
>DOIS01000159.1 GCA_003511785.1 Paracoccaceae bacterium | reverse complement strand
TCCCAGCTACCATGCTCGATTCACGAGATGAATCCCATACGGGATTTGTGCAACAGAGCCCTCGGGATCACTAATTCCCTAGCCTTCGGGAGGCAGGGGTCGTAGGTTCGAATCCTGCCACTCCGACCAATGAAAAAGGCGCCCTCCGGCGCCTTTTTTCTTGTGCGACCGGCAGTTCGGAGCGCATTTGTCGGGGCGTTGCAAACAAGGCCCCCAAGGGCGCGCGGGCATGGCGTCTTGGCTGCCCGGCCGGGCCGGGGTCTTCGGGCCCAACACCCGGCCGATTTCCTGGGCTCAGCCTTTTCGGAACGCCAATCTCATCTGCTTCTCCGTCTCGATCAGCGCGAAGAACAGCACCCCGTTCCCAACGATCAGCAGCCCGTCGAACAGTGGCACCGGCTGCGTGCCGAACACAGCCTGAAGCGGCGGCAGGTAGGTGACGGCAAACTGCGCCGCGACCACGCTTCCCACGCAGAGCCAGACAATGGGCGTTGCCCGTATCGCCGCCCAGGTCAGCGAGGTGCCATAAATGTTGCGGATGAAGAAGAGCTGGAAGATTTCCAGCACGACCAAGGTGTTCATCGCGATGGTTCGGGCCAGTTCGACCGGATATCCCCGGTCGATCGCATAGAAAAACATCCCGAACACCCCGGCCAGGAAGAGGGTCGAGACCAGCACGATATGCCAGACCAGCCGCGCGGTCAGAAGCGGTTCGTTGCGCGGGCGCGGCGGGCGGCGCATGGTGCCCGGCTCGGACGGCTCGAACGCCAGCGCCAGGCCAAGCGTGATGGCCGTGACAAGGTTGATCCAGAGGATCTGTACCGCCGTGATCGGAAGGGCCATGCCGGCAAAGAGCGCCACGACAATGGTCATCGCCTCGCCCGCGTTTGTGGGCAGCGTCCAGCTGATGACCTTCTTGATGTTGTCATAGACCGTGCGCCCCTCGCGCACCGCCGCCGCGATCGAGGCGAAATTGTCGTCCGCCAGCACCAGTTCGGCGGCTTCCTTGGCCGCCTCGCTGCCCTTCTGGCCCATGGCGATCCCGGCATCCGCGCGCTTCAGCGCGGGCGCGTCGTTCACCCCGTCGCCGGTCATGGCGACAGTCAGGCCGCGCGATTGCAGGGCCGTGACCAGGCGCAACTTGTGACCGGGCGAAGTGCGCGCGAAGATATCCGTTTCCCAGACAGCATCGGCCAGCGCGACGTCGTCCATCACCTCGAGATCGGCTCCGGTCAGCACACGGGTCGGGTTCTTCAGCCCGATGGCCGCAGCGATGGCACAGGCCGTTGCGGCATGATCGCCGGTAATCATCTTCACCCGGATCCCAGCGGCGTGGCAGTCCGCCACCGCGTCGATCGCCTCGGCCCGCGGCGGATCGATCAGGCCCACCAGCCCGATCAAGGTCAACCGACCGACCAGATCGTCGTCGGTCAGGGTCGACTGCTCGGGCGGAGCCTGCCGGAGCGCGATGGCTATTACCCGCTGGCCTTCGGAGGCCAGGGTTTCGACCCTCTCGCTCCAGAACGCGGTGTCGAGCGGCTGCGTGCCGCCATCATCGCGCCGCTGATCGGCGCACAGCGCCAGAACCGCCTCGGGGGCGCCCTTCACATGAATCGCGGCCCGGCCTTCCGGGCCCAGGTCCAGCGTCGCCATGTAGCGATGCGCCGCGTCGAAGGGGATCGCGTCCTGACGGCGCCGCCCCCGGCACGGCGCCTCGCCATCGCCCGTGACCTTTCCAGCCAGGGCAAGGAGGGCCCCCTCCATCGGGTCGCCCTCGACCCGCCAACCCGTCGCATCCTGGCGCAGGACGGCATCGTTGCAGAGGCTCGCGACGCGGGCCAGTTCCGCGAGGACGGGCGGCACCTCTTGCAGCGCGCCGTGGCCCTTGAGGCGCAGCGCACCCTCGGGGGCATACCCTTCGCCCTATACCGCATAGAGCGTGTCTCCGACCGCCAGTTCGGCGGCCATCATCTCGTTCCGCGTCAGTGTCCCGGTCTTGTCGGAACAGATGACCGAGACCGACCCCAGCGTCTCGATGGCTGGCAGACGGCGAACGATGGCGTTGCGACGGGTCATGCCCCGCACCCCCACCGCCAACGTGATGGTCAGGACCGCAGGAAGGCCCTCGGGGATCGCAGCGACGAACAGGCCGACCACGGCGATGAACAGCTCGGAGAACGCAAGGCCGCCGAGGTAATACCCGTAGGCCAGCAGGGCCAGCGCCACCAGCAGGATGAACACGGTCAGCCAGCGCGCGAACAGGTCCATCTGGGCCACCAGCGGTGTGGTCAGGGTTTCGACCCGCGAGAGCATCCCGCTGATCCGGCCGATCTGCGTCTCGGCGCCGGTGGCACTCACGATGCCGCGCCCGGTTCCGGCCGATACCAGCGTGCCCGAGAACAGCATCGCGCTGCGATCACCCAAGGCCGCGTCGGGGGCCACCGGCGCGACGCCCTTGTCCACCGGCACCGATTCGCCGGTCAGGATCGCTTCTTCGGCCTTGAGCCCGCGCGTCTCGAACAAGCGGAGATCGGCGGGCACGCGGTCGCCGGCCTCGACCAACACAATGTCGCCGGGCACCAACTCTGCCGCGTCGATGCCGATCCGACGCCCACCGCGCAGCACGGCCGAGCGCGGCGCCAACATCCCGCGGATCGCGGCCATGGCCTGTTCCGCCCGGCCCTCCTGCACGAAACCGACAATGGCGTTCACGATGACCACCGCCAAGATGACGCCGGTGTCGACCCAATGCTGCAAAAGCGCCGTGACCGTGGCCGAACCCAGCAGCACATAGATCAGGACGTTGTGAAACTGCGCCAGAAACCGCAGGACCGGGCTGCGCCCGGGCGCTTCGGGCAGTCGGTTCGGCCCGTGCCGCTCCAGCCGGTCGGCGGCCTCCTCCGGCGTCAGTCCGCTACGCGCGGTGGACAGAGCCTCGAAAACGGCCACTGCCGGGAGGTAGTGGAGCGTGTCGGTGTCGCGGGCAACACTCA
>DOIS01000042.1 GCA_003511785.1 Paracoccaceae bacterium | reverse complement strand
CTTCTCTTTGAAAAATACCTCCGGGGGGTGCGGGGGGATTGCCAGTGGAACGCCATTGGTCCGAGTGACAATGGCGATGCCCCCTGCATCGGTCGGACCACATCCGTGGTCCGACCCGGTCGGATCGCGTCAGCGATCCGACCCAATGAATGACATGCGCGCAGCGCGCCGTCGTCTCAGCCCGGTTTCTTCAGGTGTTTCGACAGCCGCGAGGGCTGTTTCTTGCGCTTGCCCTTCCAGGGGTTCTGCGCCCCCTGCCCGCGCATGTGGAGCCGGATCGGCGTGCCCGGCATGTCGAAATCGGCGCGCAGACCGTTGACCAGGTAGCGGGTATAGCTGTCGGGGATCTTGTCGGGATGCGAGCACATCACTACGAAACCCGGGGGCCGCGTCTTGGCCTGGGTGATGTAGCGCAGCTTGATCCGCTTGCCCTGCGGGGCGGGCGGCGGGTGCTGCTCCAGCATGCCCACCAGCCAGCGGTTGAGCGCGGCGGTGGGTACGCGGCGGTTCCAGACCTGGTGGGCGCGCAGGATGGCGGCGTGCAGCCGGTCGAGCCCGCGCCCGGTCTTGGCCGAGACCGTGACCAGCGGGGCGCCGCGCAACTGCGGCAGGAGCCGGTCGAACGCCTCCTTGAGGTCTCGCAGCTTCTCCTGCTTGTGTTCCTCGATGTCCCACTTGTTGACCGCGACCACCACGGCGCGGCCTTCGCGCTCGGCCAGGTCGGCGATGCGCAGGTCCTGCTGCTCGAAGGGGATGGCGGCGTCTAGCAGCACTACCACCACCTCGGCGAACTTGACCGCGCGCAGCCCGTCGCTGACCGAAAGTTTCTCCAGCTTTTCCTGCACCTTGGCGCGTTTGCGCATCCCGGCGGTGTCAAAAATGCGCATTGGTACGGGCGGGCTGTCATGGCTCGCCGCCCAGTCGATGCGCAGCGAGATGGCGTCGCGGGTGATCCCCGCCTCGGGGCCGGTCAGCAGCCGGTCCTCGCCCAGGATGCGGTTGATGAGGGTGGATTTGCCGGCGTTGGGCCGGCCCACCACCGCGACCTGGAGCGGTTTCTCCGCCGTGGGCGCGGCGCGCGCCTCGAGCCCTTGCGGGTTCTCCTCGCTTTCTTCTTCCTCGACGTTCACATCGGTCTCGGGGGCCTCGGCCTCGACCACGGCGGCGCGGCTTTCCAGGGTGTCGGCGATCGGCATCAGCGCGGCGTAGAGATCGGCCAGCCCCTCGCCATGTTCGGCCGAAAGGCGGATCGGCTCGCCCAGGCCCAGGGCATAGGCCTCGAGCACGCCGGCCTCGGCCGCCTGCCCCTCGGCCTTGTTGGCCACCAGGATCACATGCGCCGAGCGCTTGCGCAGGATCTCGGCGAAGATCTCGTCGGTGGGCGTCACGCCGGCGCGCGCGTCCAGCATGAACAGGCAGATATCGGCCATGTCCACCGCGCGTTCGGTGAGCCGCCGCATCCGGCCCTGGAGCGAGTCGTCGGTGGCGTCCTCGAGCCCCGCGGTATCGATCACGGTAAAGCTCAGATCGCCCAGCCGCGCCTCGCCCTCGCGCAGGTCGCGGGTCACGCCGGGCTGGTCGTCCACCAGCGCCAGGCGCTTGCCCACGAGCCGGTTGAACAGGGTGGATTTGCCCACGTTGGGCCGCCCCACGATGGCGAGAGAAAAGGACATGCCGCCCCGCTGTCAGATGATGTCAGATGCGCCTCATAACGCATCATGCGTTCAACGGAAAGCGAGCAATTCGCCCTTGGTGTTGACCACGTAGAGGGTCTGGCCCGCCACGGTGGGCGGCGTGGTGGCACCGCCCGGCACCTCGATCGCGGCGGTGAGCGTCCCGTCCTGCGGCGCGAAGGCGCGCAGGTAGCCATCATTGGAGGCCACGAAGACCCGTCCACCGGCCAGAACGGGCCCGTAATGGGCGAATTTCGCGGCCCGGCGGCGCGGGCGGTCCTTGACGAAACCGGGCAGTTCCACGGCCCAGATCGTCTCGCCCGTCGAAGCGTCGATGCGCGCCAGCGCGCTTTCGTCGGTCACCGCGAAAAGGCTGCCGCCCACCGGCCAGACCGGGTCCATCGCGCCCTGGCGCGCGGTCCAGAGCCGGTCGCCGCTGTCCACGTCGAAGGCGGCGATGCGACCCGAGAAATTGCCGATATAGACGGTCGAGCCCACCAGCACCGGCGCCCCGGTGATGTCACCGTAGCGGGTGATGACGCGGCCCTTGCGCTGGCCCGAGACGCTGGCGCCCCAGCGCCGCAACCCGCCCTGGCGGAAGGCCGTGACCACGGCGCCCGAGCCGAAGGCGAAGGTGACGTATTTCGACCCCACCACGGGGGCGGGGGCGCCCAGGACGTTGGCCGTGCTGGGCGCGACTTCGGTCTGCCACAGGATGCGGCCATCAGCGGGGTTTATGGCCCAGCCGGTGTCGTCGCCCGCCACCAGGTAGAGGATGCCGCCCGAGACGACCGGCTTGCCCGAGCCGGTGGCCTTCAGTTCCTGGGTCCAGCGAATGCCGCCGGTGGTGGCATCGAGCGCCACGAGCTTGCCGAAACCCAGCGAGACGTACAGCGTGCCGCCCGCATAGGCCAGCCCGCCCCCGGTGGCCTGCCCTTCCTTGTCGGTCACCGGGCGCAGGTCGGTCTGCCAGAGCACCCCGCCGCCGGTCGAGACCGCCGAGACCTGCGCGCCCGCGTCCAGCGCATAGACCCGCCCGCCGCCGACCACGGGCTGGGCGGTGATGCGCTGGCGGCGCGCGTCGCCCTGGCCGATGTCGGTCGCCCAGGCCAATTGCGGCGCCGGGCGCAGCGCCGGGTGGGCGGTGCGGAAGGCCGGGGTGCCATGGCCCTGCGGCCACTCCGCATTGGCGCTTTGTGCCGGCAGGCTGATCGGGCGGCTTTCGTTGTCGGCGCGCTGGTGTTCCTCGGCGGCCAGCGCCGGGCGGATCGGCTCGCGTTCGCCGGGCAGGATCACCTCGCGCTCGGCGCAGGCCGCGACGAGCGCGGACAGGACCGCCAGCGCCAGGGCCGGCCGGGAAAGGGTGAAACGCATGCTCATGGTGGTCTTGCCCCCAATCTCGTCGGCGGTCTCAACAGCGGTCCCGGGGGCGCGTCGCCGGTGGCGCGCCGGCTGCGGTCCGTTGATCGGCGCGATGCTCATGCCCGCCCCTCAGCCCTGCGAGGCCGGTGCCTGCGCCGTGCCGCCCCGGGCGGGCGCCTCGGGCGTGCCGCCCAGTGCCACGATCATCTGCGAGGCGCGGTCGCGCAGGCTGGGTGAGGCCTCGGCATCGCTCAGCACCGCCTGGAAACGGTCGATCGCGGCCTGCGTGTTCTCCTGCTCGATCTCGATCAGGGCCAGTTGCTCCTCGGCCAGCAGGCGCAGCGGCTGGCCGGGCCGGGCCAGCGCTTCGAACGCGGTGCGGCGGTCCTCGGCGGGCAGGCTGTCGGATTGCAGCGTCAGCGCCTTGAACGCGGCCAGCTGGCGGTAGATGTCGGGCAGGTCGCCCATGGTGGCCACGCTGTCCAGCCCCGCCACGGCGGCCTCGGGTGCCCCCGCCTCGACCTGGGCCGCTGCTGTCAGCAGGCGCAGCACCGCCTGCCCGCCCTGGGATCCGGCGTCGATCGCTTGCAACCGCTCGGCCCGGGTGGCGGGCGCGTCGGCCTCGAGAGCCGCGATGATCGCGTCGCCCAACGCCTCGGCCTCGGCCCGGGCGCTGGCCTTGCGATACTCGTTCCAGGCCGCGCCGCCCACCAGGAGCACGATGGCCAGCGCCGCCACCGGCGCCCAGCGGCGGAAGGTGGCGTAAAGCCGGTCGCGGCGCACCTCCTCGGTCACCTCGTCGATGAAACTGTCGCTGTCGCTCATGCCTCGCCCCGCTCTGGCTGCCCGCCTTTGGCCTCCGACCGTGCCGGATTCGCCCGAATAATGCGCTTCAAACGCACCGTTCACCCCTCTTAACGCGGCAGGTGGGGCAAGCCAAGTGGTTGCGGGGCCACACATCGCGTGCAAATGAGGCGCCCGGGGCGAAACTTAAACTGAACTATTCGGTTCAGTGCGCCGTAGCCCTATATAACGCAGCAATTGCCGCCGCCACGATTTCGGTGGCCCCTACATTCGGGTTACATCTGATATTATGCGCATCGTTCCGATCCTCACCGCGGCCCTCGTCACCGGGTTCCTCTACCTGGCGGTTTTCGAGCGTGACACGCTTCTCGCCTTCTCCCGGGGCGAGGACGTGCCCGCCCAGGACGAGACCGCGCAGACCGCCGCCGCCCCCGAGGCCGCGCCCGCCGCCGTTGCACAGGCGCAGGCCGCGCGCCGGGTGGGCGTCGTGGTGCAGGTCTCCAAGGCCGAGGCGATCGACAACGCGGTGATCCTGCGCGGGCTGACCCGGGCCGACCGGCAGGTCGAGGTGCGGGCCGAGACCTCCTCGACCGTGGTCTCCGAGCCGCTGCGCAAGGGCACCCACGTGGAGGCAGGCGAGGTCCTGTGCGAACTGGACCCCGGCACGCGCCAGGATGCGCTGGCCGAGGCGCGCGCGGCCCTCAGCCTGGCGCAAAGCCGGATGCCCGAGGCCCGCGCCCGGCTGATCGAGGCCGAGGCGCGACTGGAAGAGGCGCGGATCAACGACACCGTGGCCCAGCGGCTGAACGAAGGCGGCTTTGCCTCGGACACGCGCGTGGCCTCGACCACCGCCGCGGTGCGCGCGGCCGAGGCGGGCGTCGCCACCGCCGAGGTGGGGCTGGAGAACGCGCGCTCAGGGATCCAAAGCGCCCAGGCCGCGGTCGCCGCCGCCGAGCGCGAGATCGCCCGGCTTACCCTGCGCGCGCCCTTCTCGGGGCTGCTGGAGAGCGACACGGCCGAGCTGGGCAGCCTGCTGCAACCGGGTGGCCTGTGCGGCACGGTGATCCGGCTCGATCCGATCAAGCTGGTGGGCTACGTGCCCGAAACGCAGGTGGGCCAGGTCGAGATCGGCGCCCGCGCCGGTGCGCGCCTGGCCACCGGCCAGCAGATCGCGGGCGAGGTGGTGTTCATCGCCCGTTCGGCCGATCCCGAAACCCGCACCTTCGCCGTCGAGATCGAGGTGCCCAATCCCGATCTCGCCATCCGCGACGGCCAGACCGCCGAGATCCTGGTCGCCGCCGAGGGCACGCGCGCGCATCGTCTGCCGCAATCGGCCCTGACCCTCAACGAGGAGGGGCAGTTGGGCGTGCGCAGCGTGGGCGCGGGCGACATCGTGGAGTTCCTGCCGGTCACGCTGTTGCGCGACAACGCGGACGGGGTCTGGGTCGGCGGGTTGCCCGAGACCGTGGACGTGATCGTCGTGGGCCAGGATTTCGTGACCGAGGGCGTGGCCGTCGCGCCCAGCTATCGCGAGGCCGCGCAATGACCGGGATGGTGCAATGGGCGGCCGACCGCTCGCGGATGGTCATCGCCTTCATCGTGATCTCGGTGCTGGTGGGCGGGTTCGCCTATGTCGGCCTGCCCAAGGAGGGCGAGCCGGATATCGAGATCCC